>DASWIS010000020.1 GCA_036397555.1 Candidatus Zixiibacteriota bacterium
CCGGTGCGCCTGGCTCCATTCTCCGATCCCGACGGCAATGAACTGTACTTCTGCGAATACAAACCACAGGATGAATCATGACCACTCTGCGACGCATGAAATTGTGCGCGGCACTTCTGCTGGCGCCGCTTCTATCCGGCTGTGCAAAGACGGAGCCACCGATGGAGCAGCTTGACTTGCTCTACGCCGATTACTGGGAAGACCGCATGGCCCGTAATCCGACGTGGGCGACCTACGAAGGCGATCATCGTTTCGACAGTCTGCTCGAAGATGTGTCGCCTGCGGCAGTCGAGGACGAACGTCTGGCGCTGCAGGAATTCCGCAAACGCCTCGATGGCATTCGCACCAAGGGCGGGGTCGCCTCCGGCGACCTGAATGTCGAACTCTTCGAGCGCGAGATCGATCTCGCATTGGAGGACATGCGCTGGAAACGGCACCTGATGCCCGTGTCGCAGCAAAACGGTGTGCACATTTCCTTTCCGGAGCTGATCACCTTCCACCCATTCGAAACACCGGCCGACTGCGAAAACTTCATCCGTCGGCTGCGCGCGTTTCCGGCCCTCGTCGATCAGACGATCGCCAACATGCGGTCCGGCATGGCCGAAGGATTGGTGCCGGCGCGCGTGATCATGGAGAAAACCGTGCCGCAGATCGAAGCGCAGATCGTCGATGACCCCAACGACAGCCCGCTGGCCGGTGCACTCGCAGAGATCGATTCGTCGATTGTCGCCGATGACAGACAGGGTATCGCCGACGACATCCTGGCGGCCATCAACGATGACGTCGTCCCCGCGTATCGCAAGCTCGGCGCATTCGTGCGCGATGAGTACCTGCCTGCCTGCCGCGATTCGGTCGGCTGCCATGCATTGCCGGACGGTCGCGAACGGTATGCGTACTTCGCGCGCCGATACACAACGACGAATCTGACGCCCAATGAGATCTTCGAGATCGGACAGCGGGAAGTCGCCTCGATTCGTAGGCAGATGGAGGCGATCAAGGACTCGACCGGATTCCGTGGATCGCTTCCGGAGTTCATTGCCCATCTGAAATCCGACCCGACGATGTTTTTCGAGGACAAGGACTCGCTGGTCTCCGGATTCAAGTCGATCCTCGCAGAGATGGACGGCAAACTCCCCGAACTCTTCGGCCGACTGCCGAAAGCCCCCTACGACTTTCGCGAGATCGAAGAGTTCCGCGCGGCATCCGCGCCGGCCGCCTACTACTACAGCGCGCCGGAGGATCGTTCGCGCCCGGGGTACTTCTACATCAACACGTATCAGCCGCGCACACGCCCGAAGTACACGATGCAGGCGCTCGCCTTCCATGAGGCGGTGCCGGGCCACCATCTGCAAATCGCTATCCAACAGGAATTGGAAGACTTGCCGAAATTCCGCAAGCAGGGCGGATACACGGCGTTTGTCGAGGGATGGGGACTCTATTCGGAGCGATTGCCCAAGGAAGTCGGTTTCTATGGCGACTGGTACTCGGAGTTTGGACGTCTGACCTTCGAAGCATGGCGCGCGGTTCGTCTGGTGGTCGACGTCGGTATCCACGACAAGGGGTGGTCGCGCGAGCAGGCGATCGCGTTTTGTCGCGCCAATACCGCGCTGACGGATCATGACATCGAGTCGGAAATCGAACGCTACATCGCCTGGCCGGGACAGGCGCTGGCGTACAAGATCGGCCAGTTAAAGATTCTCGAGCTACGACAGAGGGCCAGGGACACGCTCGGTGCGCGATTCGACATTCGCACGTTCCACGATGAGTTGCTCAGCGATGGCGCATTGCCGTTGGATCTGCTGGAGGCAAAGATGAGTCGCTGGCTGCAGCGCCAGGTTGAAAGCACGTAGTGCCGCACCAGGCGTCCACGGAAGAGACGACCGGGGCGGCCGCGACGGCCGCCCTTTCTCATTCGCCCGCGCAGCCCGCCGGTGTCTCGACGCTGGTGGGCGTGATTTTTGTCCTGGCGGCGATCACATCCTGGGGCGCGAATTTCCCGTACACGAAAATCGTCCTGGCCAAGCTCTCATCGCCGGTCTTTCTGGTTTTGCGCTTTGGCATAGGGGCGATCACGCTGACGCTGTTATCGTTTGCGACACGACGCACCCAACGCCCTGCGCGCAAGGACTGGGGCATCATCCTCGGCGCGGCCCTTGTCGGAATCGTTCTGCATCAATGGACACAATTGACCGGGCTGCGCTTCACCTCGGCCACGAACACCGGTTGGATACTGACGCTCATTCCGCCCGTCACGGGTCTGATGGCATGGAGCTTTTTGCGCGAGCGCGTCACAAAGCGTCAACTGACCGGGCTGGCGATTGCGCTGATCGGCGTGACGCTCTTCATAGCGAGGGGACAATGGCAATCATTGTCGATGATCGGCAACCGGGGCGATCTGCTGGTGTTTCTCTCGGTGTTCACGTGGTCGGGATACACGGTCATGACGCGCGCGCGGCTGTCGCACTATGACCCGCTGCCGCTGACGGCGCTTCACATGACCCTGGGCTTTGTCGCGTTTTTGGCCGTGGGGGCCGGGAATCTGCCCGAACAAATCGGTCGGTTGACGATGCGCGAGTGGGTCATCGTCGCCGCCATTGGCCTCGTCCCCTCGGGGCTGGCGTATTACTGGTGGAATGCGGGATTGGCCCGATTGGGATCGTTGAACACGAGCATGTTCATCTTCATCGAAGCAGTGGTTGCCTCGGCGGCCGGATGGGTCCTCTTGGGCGAACAGTTCACGCGTTCGATGGCGATCTGGGCGATTGTGATTTTTGTCGGAGTGGCGATCGCGCAGACGCAACGGACAGGATTATCCCCGTCTGCCCGGAATGACCGTGCCGCGTGATGGGACGCGCGTCACTTCAGCAACAACACCTTTCGCACGACGTGATCGTCACCGACACTGATGCGAACGAAGTAAACACCCGACGGCGCCGGGGCGCCGTGAGAGTCCGCGCCCTGCCACGTCAGGTGCTGCGTGCCCGAACCCTGGTAGCCGTCGACCAGCGTTGCCACAAACCGTCCGAGCACATCATAGACTTCGGCCGAAACGGACCCCGGGGCGCTCAATTCGTATGGGACTGTCATCGCCGCGTTGAAGGGATTGGGTCTTCCCTCGCCAACGCGGATGCGGGCGCGCTTGTCTCTTGTTTCCTCATGGGGAGCGGCAATCGCAGGAACTGGGCCGCTGAAGAGAATTACGCAGTCGGAGCCCTCAACAGGCAGGCCCCCCTTGGTCGTTCCCGTCAACGGCAATGAGCGTTGCTCACCATCGTCAAAGTCGCCGATGGCCGCAAACAACGCGCTGCGTTCGAATCCTAAGATCAGGTCGGTGTCGCCGTCAGAGAGTGTGTCGCCACAGGGGCAGCGCCCGGCTTCAGCGGGGACCGGACCACCACGATCGTCGAGAACGACGGACTGCGCACCGACACCGGCCAGCAGCAGTGACGCAAAGTTCAGCTCTGTTACGTCGAAACCCGGCCTGCCCCACACCGCAGCGCGTACGAGGTCGGGCCCGTATGCAATCGACGTGGAACGCGGTGCTATGATCCCTGCATCGGGATGCTGATTGAGATGATTCGGACAGTCTCCAGGCAGCAGGTCCAAATCGGCCCGCGCAGGAACCGAGAACCCGAAGACATACAAAGCCCGTGCCAGACGCGCACTTTCCTTAAGGTCGGCGACGGATGCGATCCCGTCCGCCCCTTGGCCGACCAACACCGCATAGTCGATGCGCTGTTGATCTCCCGGCGCCATGTCGAATGGTCCGACCGTCACCATCATGCGCCGATCTGAGGGGTTGGTGTCGATCCAGCCGGTGCCCGCTACCGGATCGCCGCTGTAGATAAACGGCGTTTCCTCGCCGGCAAACGGATCGTACTGCGGCTCGCCGTTGCGGTTGTATCCCTGCATCAGGTCGACGGCGACAACATCGCTGTGCGGGTCCTGACCGTTGCGGTACGTGTTGAGAGCCGCCAACGGCGGACCATCGAGAATCTGGATGCCGACAGCAGGCGGCGACGCCCCATAGACAGCATCGTCGCCGTCGTTGTAAGTGTATCCCATCGCCAGTTCACTGTCGCAGCCGAACAAGTCATCGGCGCCGTTGCCGATATCGGCATCCGCCCAGAGTGTCGCATGCGTCCGGATCAACGTGCTGTCTCCCTTGTTGATCAGAATCAGTCGTCCAAAAATCATGCGCCCGATGCGTCCGGCGCGGCCAAACCCCCAGACCGTCGACTGTACCTCCAGGCCCAGCATTCGTGTCGGGCCGCTGCCGGTACCGCTGCTGCGGCGCGACGGATCGGTGTCATTGAACACCGACCAAAGAGTCTGATCGCCCAATATCAGCGGCGCTAGATGCCCGTCGCCGTCGAGCACCGGAAAACTGTCTGCGTCGACGAGCATCGGCGCGCCATCGTGAGACGGCCACTCGGCATAGTCGGGATTGTTCCCGTGCGTGTCGCCGCGATTGATCTTGTAGACGCGAAAGCTGTCGTTGTCCGTCAGAAACGTACCATTCTGCATCGGTCCCGGCGCGTAGTCGAATCCGTAATCGGCGGCCGAGACGACCACGCTTTTCCCGACCAACGCCTCGAGCCACAATCCGCCGGCAAACATGACCGGCATCGCGGTTCCACGCGGGAAGAACATCCCATACCCCCCGGCGCCGAACACGCCGGTCGGGTCGAATCCAAACGATCCGACATTCGAGACGGCCATCAGGAGTTCGTTCGCGTCGAAGGCGGTCGACAGATCGGCCGTCTTCGGATGCGGCGATCGTGTGTCCGAATCGGGCGCAGCGGCGCCGGCGATCACAGGCATTATGACCGCAGCCGCAAGGCCCAGACAGAACAATCGTGGAGGCGTCATGATTTCTCGCGTTCCCGCGCGAGGGAAATCGGACCGCAGTTATTCGCACCCGGTCGGGTACGGATTACAGTCGCAAGGATTGCAGAACGCCGCCGTGCCGTTACGGAAGGCGACATCGACGAGTTGCGTGACATCATGCACCGTGACCACGCCGTCACAGTTGACATCGGCACGCCCGCCCGGATCGTGCGGACACTCAGGATCGAGGATTGTCGTGCCGTTGCGGAAGGCGACATCGACCGCCAACGCCACATCAAAAACATCGGTCACACCGTTCGGGTAAGGATCGCCGTGACGCACGCAGCCGATCTGATCGGGATCGTAGAAGTAGGGACAGACGTCCTGAAAGTCGAACACCCCGTCCCCATCGGAATCGGTCGCCGCCGTAAACGTCACCGTACCGTCGGACCAATCGCCGACCGTGGTGCCGCCGTCGGTGCACGCGCCGTAGACATAATATGTCCCGGCAGGAAACTCCGCGGAATTGACGACATGGAACCCCTGTGCACCGGGAACGAAGATTCCGTTTTCCAGCATCACTTCATTGCCGTCGAGCGTGGCGGCGGCGTTGACATACACCGTCACCCAGGTCGAATCCGCTTCGCTGTCGATGACGGTCCAGGTCGCGGTATACGTTTCGAAGCCGTGAATCCGTTCGACGTCCCCGGTGGGCGGATCGATCATCGTGATTACCGGCGGCGTATTGGACGGCGGATCGACGGTCAGCGAATACAACGGGTTGGTGGCGCCGTTGAATCCGTAGGCACGGATGATGTACCACCCCTCGGCGCGGCCGTTCATCGAGATCGTCTCGCTGTTGGTCACCCCGGTGGATTGCGACAGGACCTGGCCGGCGGCATTCAGCAACTGCATGTCCAAATCACCCATCGCGTGCTGGAAGTTGATGCGCACGAAGTCGGATCCGGTCCCGGTGTGATTGGAATAGAACTGAAAGTAATCGTCGTTGCCCGGCTCGTGGATCGACAAGTCATAAACCGTGATCTGCGGATCGCACGGTCCGAGGTTGGGGCTGTTCGGCTGTCCCGGCGGCCGGGCCGCCAGCGATCCGACATTGTCATTGGGTTCATAGGAGTCGGGCAAGAGCCCATTCGTTCCAATGACCACTTTGATGCGCGCGATGTTGTTGGTCTCGTCGGACTCAACGACGCTGTTGTCGGGGTCGACCTCCGATTCGAGCCAATACACGCCTTCGGGGATGTCAGTGATGTCGATGTTTTGATTGGCGAGTGTTTTGGTGTAGACGTCAATCCAGCCGACGGAGATTCCCTGCACGAGATTGTCGCAGGTGAAGAACTCGCCGGCGGGATTGTAATTGGGCAGCGTGTTGTCGTAGACCGACAAATCCGCGAGGCAGAAGCTGGTCTTCTCGCTTTCGCCTAGCACGTCGCCGACACCATTGCCCGGAAGCACGACCCGCAGGCGATAGGCGCTCCATCCCTCGAAATGCGTGTGGCTGTGTCCCGGATGATAGACGAAGACTCCGGCCAGCGTGTCGTAGTAGCTGCCGTCGCTGCGGAAAATACGCTGATTGACCGTGATGCCCTCGACGGTCGGCGGCCAGACCCCGCGCAACATGAGCTTCCCCGCGCCGATGTTGGCGGTGCCGTTGTTGAGGCGCAGGTGCGTCCGACCAGGGATGATGTTGGTGGAGATGTCGTTGTTGTAGAGGTCCGATTCGCGCACGATGATATCGGGCAACAAATCGACGACCTGAGCTTCAGAATCGGAAGGGGTCAGCCCCACGGCCAAGGCCAGCGTCATGACCCGACGAACAATCCTTATGGCGTGCGACCGTCTGCGATGCATCTTAGGAACCCGACAATGCTGTCTCTGAATTGGAAAAGGAAACGTACGCCCCGATCTCTTCACACCATGCCAAGATAACAATTTTGCGTCCTTTGACAATGATCGGCATCGCGATGGGGCAGACGCGCCGAACCAATCCGATTCTTCCGATCCCAAAGCTGATGCCCCCAAACGGGTTACTCTGGAGGCGTCAACGGCCTACGGAGCGGATCGGGACTGTCAAAAGCTCACAGGCAACCACTGGCAGTGACCATCGCCATTGATCCGTTCGCGTATCTGTGATACTGTGCACGTGCCCGACCGCATCGGATCCAGACACATGGTGCACCCCAAACACCGACTTGTCCGGCTCGCCGTCAATCACCCTCGCATGGTGATCGGCGTTGCGGTCGTCATCACGATCCTGCTGGCCATCCCGATTCCCTTTGCCGTCATCGACACCGATCCGGAAAACATGCTGGCCGCCGATGAGCCGGTGCGCCTGGCACATCATCGGATCAAGGAGGAATTCGACCTCTCCGACTTTCTCGTGTTGGGCTTTGTCGACGACAAGGAGCTGCTGACACCGGTATTTAACGACAAACTGGCAGCTCTGGTGACGGTCATCGAGGAGATGGAGGGCGTCGTGGTCGGCGATGTCTGGGCGCCATCGACGCTGGACGACATTTACCGAACGCCCGACAGTATGCTGGTCGTCGGCCCTTTGATGCAGGATCGCCAGGGTTGGGGCTCCCACCAGCCGTCGCCGGCCGAGAAGATCCGGCAAAACCCGATCCTTCGGGGCAAAGTCGCCTCCGACGACGGTCTGGCGGCCGCGGTCTATATCCCGCTGGAGTCGAAATCGTACGCGCACGATGTCGCCGAACACATCCATGAATGGATCACGGCAGACAGCGGATTTCCCGCATTCCATCTCGCCGGTCTGCCGGTCGCCGAGGAAACGTTCGGCAAACAGATGTTTCGCCAAATGGGCATCGCCGCTCCGGCCGCCGGTCTGCTGATCTTCCTGCTGATGCTGGTTTTCTTCCGCCGCCTCTCGGTCGTGGCCGCCCCGATGATCGTCGCCATGATGACGGTCATCTGGACGATGGGGCTGTTGGTCGCCGCCGGATTCACCCTGCACATCATGAGTTCGATGATCCCGATTTTTCTGATGCCGATCGCGGTGCTCGATTCGATTCACCTCCTCTCGGAATTCCACGACCGCTACCAAAGATCCACGGGCGCCGGCGATGCCATTACCGGGACGATGAATGAATTGTATTCACCGATGTTGCTGACCTCTTTGACCACCTTTGTGGGATTTGTCTCGCTGGTCAGCGCGCCGATCCCGCCGGTGCGCGTCTTCGGCGTTTTCGTCGCGCTGGGTGTGGCGATTGCGTTCGTACTGACAGTCACATTCAACACGGCCTATGCAATTCTGCTGCCGTCGCGCACGCTGACCAACTTCGGCCGCCAGGACGAAGGCGGATCCCTCCTGGGACGAGTGCTCCCGCGCGTGGGGCGGCTGGCGATGCGCGCGCGCCATGCGGTGCTGATCGGTTCGGCCGCACTGATCGCGCTCGCCTTCATAGGCATCACCCGCATTGAAATTAACGACAACCCGACCAAGTGGTTTAAGCCGTCGCATCCGATCCGGATCGCCGACGATCAACTGGGCCGGCACCTGGCAGGACCGTATCTGGCGTACCTGGAATTCGACGCGACCGACACCCCCGCAGGGACCGTCAAGGATGCGGCCGTGCTGCGGCAGATGGAGGGACTGCAGCGGCGACTGGACCAGATGCCGCAGGTCGGCAGCACGACCGGGATCACCGATATCGTCAAGAAAGTCCGCTACGAATTGAAAAACGGCGATTCCGCTTATTACGCGATCCCCGACGGCTCCGATGAAATCGCGCAAGAGCTGTTTCTCTACGAAGCCGCCGGGGGCGATCCCGGCGATCTCTTCAAGTTCATCACCCCCGATGGCGCCAAGGCGGCGCTCTGGGTGCAGATGCGCGACGGCGACAATCGCTCGGTGCGGGCGGTGGTCGACGCGGCCGCTCAGTTCAACGCGCAATCCCCGCCTCCTGCCGGGCTCGATTTTGCCTGGGGCGGACTCAGCTATGTCAACGTGATCTGGCAGGAGAAGATGGTCTCCGGCATGCGCAACGCGCTGCTGGGCTCGTTCGCCGTTGTGCTGATCATGATGATCCTGTTGTTGCGCTCCGTATCGCTCGGTCTGATCTCGATGGTGCCGTTGTCGCTGACCATTACGGTTGTCTACGGTGCGATCGGCTGGATCGGCAAGCCGTACGACATGCCGATCGCGATCCTTTCGTCGCTGACATTGGGGCTCTCGATCGACTTTGCGATCCACTTTCTCAAACGCGGGCAGGATTTGTTTGCGCAAAACGGTTCTCTGCGCGCCACGCTCGAAGCCCTGTTCGAAGAACCGGCGCGCGCCATCGCGCGCAATATCTTCGTTATCGCTTTGGGATTTGTCCCGCTGCTGTTTTCCGACCTGGTGCCGTATGTCACTGTCGGTACGTTTTTTCTGCTGATCATGTTCCTGTCGGGTTTTGCCACGTTTCTGATTCTTCCGGCGTTGATGATGTTGCGCCGACGGCGCGGCTTCGCCTCCTGGGGACAATCCGTCGAATCGGCCGGCCGACCGGCAGCGGCCTCCGATCCGGTCATCGAGGAGGTCTCATCATGAGATACCGGATTCTCACTTTACTCGCGCTGCTTCTGCTGAATGCACCGGCATACGCTGTCGATGCCGACTCGCTGATGGCGCAGTCGCACCAGGCATATTATTACGCCGCCGATGGCGGTCAGGCGCGTGTCACCATGACGTTGACCGACAAGAAGGGGAACACGCGCATTCGCGAGTTTTGGATGCTGCGCCGCGATGTTGCCGATATGGGCGATCAGCGCTACTATACATACTTTCTCCAGCCCGCCGATGTCCGCCGCACCGCCTTTCTCGTGCACAAGAACGCCGCAGGCAATGACGACCGGTGGCTGTATGTCCCGGCGCTCGACCTGGTCAAACGCATCGCCGCCGATGACCGGCGCACGTCGTTTGTCGGATCGGAATTCACTTATGAGGACGTCTCCGGGCGATTGCCGACATTGGACGCTCACACGTTGATCGGCGCCGACACACTGATGGGACATCACGCGCGAAAGATCAAGGCCGTGCCGAAGGATCCCGGCACGGCGGACTACGCCTATCGAATTGTCTGGGTCGATGACTCGACGATGCTGCCATTGCAGGAGGAATACTTCGACGGCAGGGACGCGCTGACACGGCGCTTCACGGTCGGCAAGATCGAGACGATCGACGGCTTCCCCACTGCGACCGAACGCACGATGGAGGATCTCAAAAACGGACGCAAGACGATGATCTCGTTTGACAATATCAGCTATACGACGATCCTGAAAGCCGACGACTTCAGTGAGCGGCTGTTGAAGAACCCACCAGCCGAGTATACGCGATAGTAGATGCGACCGACCATCGGCATCATTGTATCCTCTGCTGTGATGTGCACAACAGCGCCGATTGTGATGGCGCAGCCTCAGTTGGGAGGATTCGTCGAGACGATTCAGGCGGTTCGAGTCGAATTCAATCGGGCACTGGACCCAAGCCGCGACTTTCTCGATTGGGATCATCCGCGCAGTGAAATTAGAAGCCAGCTTTCTATGCGCGATTCCCGCGAGCGCTCAGACATCTTCGTTCGCATTGACGTTATCGGCGACAATACCCAGAATTCTTCGTTTGTGACCAGCGTCGACTTGCGCGAAGCTTTCATTCTACTCCGTGCGGCTCGTTGGCTCGATATCAAAGCAGGGCAGCAGGTCGCGACTTGGGGTACCGGCGATCTCGTATTCGCCAACGACCTATTCCCCAAGGACTGGGTTGCGTTCTTCGTCGGCCTGGATGACTCCTACCTTAAGCGACCGCAGAGTCTGCTGAGAATAAGCATCTACAGCGGCCGCACGACCTTCGAGTGGGCCGTATCGCCACGCTTCACGCAGGACAGAATCGAAGACCCGGACCGAATCTCACTGTATGACCCTCTTGCGCAGACGACTGTGGAGAGTGGCGTCAGCCGCTTTGTCACAGGACATGCGGAAACAGCAGCCCGGTTCGCGGGCCGTATTGGTGATTCCGAATGGGCACTGTACGGTTACTGGGGCCACTGGCCGGTGCCGGTCGGGGTCCAGTTTGATCAGGACAGCGCCTGGCTATACCATCCCGAACTCGCTGCATGGGGTGCCAGTATTCGTCTTCCACTGGGTTCGTTTCTCAGCCATGCCGAGTTTGCGTATTACCACTCGCTCGATGATCCACACGGGAACCATCCCTGGATCGCCAATTCCGAGCTTCGTGCCTTTGCCGGTACTGAGAAGAGTTTAGGGCGCGAATGGACTGCGGGCACCCAGTACTTCGTCATCTGGACGACGCCGGATAACCTGGCCGAGACAGATTCTCCCGGTGACGCGCCACGATTCGACGAGTTGCGCTCGACCGCTACCGTGCGGATCACCAAGTGGGCGATGCACCAAACGTTGATGCTCTCCGTGTTCGCATTCTGGGGAATCACCGACCAGGATTATCATGCGCGCCCACTCGTGACCTATCTGTTCAGTGACGCGGTCAGCGTATCAGTCGGCGCATCGATTATCGGCGGTGACGAGATTTACACGACGTTCGGACAGTACCAGGGCAACTCGAATGCCTTTGCCCGATTGCGCTTCAGTTTTTAAGGCTTGCCCTATCGTGAGTCTGGGAGGAAACACAGATGTCATTGGAACGGGTCATCCGCGCCATCGCCGGCACGTTCGTGCTGGCCAGTCTCGCCCTCGGCTGGTTTGTCAGCCCCTACTTTTTCCTGTTCACGGCCTTCGTCGGCGCCAACCTGCTGCAATCGGCATTTACCAAATGGTGCCTGATGGAGGACATCCTCAGGAAGACCGTCTTTACCGAACGACAAGGCGGCAACATCCCGGCCTGATGGGCGATACGACCGGATGTGATCGGCGTGCGGCAGACTGAGCCGCCGGGTTTAGCCGCGTGACGTGGTGACGGATGCGGGCCGACCGCCGTTGTCGGAGTGCAGGGCCGCGTGGATGGCGTTGGCCAGAGCGGGCAGCCGGACCGGTTTGGGCAAAAACTGACGCACGCCGAGATTGATCGCATCTTCGACGCGATCCCCGGACGCGTAACCCGACAGAACAATCGCCTTTTGTTGCGGATGTGTCCGACAGATGCGTGCATAAGTCTCGGCCCCGTCGATCCCGTCCATGATCATGTCCAAAATCAACAGATCGAATGACTGCCGGGCGGCCAGATCGACGGCTTCTTCGCCGCAGGTCGCCAGGGTGACGGTATAGCCGAGGCGCTCCAGCGCCGTGTGTGCGAGCCGGCGCTGCAAAGGATCGTCATCGGCGACGAGAATGTGTTCATTATGTCCATGCGGGATTTCGTCGGGGTCGTCGGCCGCCACATCGAGCGTGCGCTCCACGGGAAGATAGAGACGGAAGGTCGTGCCGACATGCGGCGTAGATTCGACATCGATGTATCCATCGTGATCATGGACGACCGAATGGACGACTGCCAGTCCCAATCCGCTGCCCCGCCGCTTGTCGCTTGACTTGGTCGTAAAAAACGGATCGAAGATCTTGTTGGTGATCCCCGGATCGATTCCGCCGCCGGTGTCCCCGACCGACCAGAGGACATACTCACCGGCGGGAATCAACTCATACCGCTGGACATCAGTGTCGAGATAGACCAATTCGGTTTTGAGCGTGAGTGTGCCGTCGTTACCCATCGCTTCATGCGCGTTTTGAATCAGATTGGCGATGACACGGGCCAGTTGTGCACGCCCGCCGCGCGCCGGCAACAGATCGCTTCCGAGTCGACAGTCGACCGTGATCGATTCGGGTATCTCCAGTGTCCGCAACGTCCGCTCGGTCAGGGCGTTCATGTCAACCGCTTCGATGTTGTAATGTCCGCGCCGCGAGAGGGTCAACAACTGCTGGTTGATCTCCGCCATTTGCGTGGCGGCGTCTTCGATGTCGCCCAACATGCGCGCGACGGGGCTGTCCGGCTCGATCTGCATGCGGATCAATTCCGGATAGGCCAGGACCGGCCCTAACAAATTGTTGAAATCGTGCGCGATTTGCCCGGCCAGTTGGCCCGCCGCCTCCAGACGACGCGCCCGGGACAGTTGCATCTCGGCCTCTTTGCGTTCGGTGACATCTTCGGAAATACCGGCCAGACGGTAGACACGACCCGACTCATCGTGAATGGGAAATGCGCGATCGTGAATCCACCGCTCGGTGCCGTCGGGGAGCCGGAGTCGGTATTCGATGTCGTAGTTGCCCGATTCCGCATCACGGACAAACGCCCGATACGCGCGGTCACGGTCATCGGGGTGTATGCTGTCGGCCCAACTGCGCGAGTCATCGTAGAGACTTTGGCAGGTCCGCCCCCAGACACGCTCATACGCCGGGCTGACATAGACGACGCGATTGTTCGACCAATCCGTGAGCCAGAAAACCTCGTCGATCGTCTCCGACATCTGGCGAAAGCGCTCTTCGCTGTCGCGCAGCGCACGCTGCGCGCGCATCGTGTCGGTGACGTCGGTGGCGCTGACCGTCAGCGCCACGACCCGTTCGCCCTGCCGGATCGGTCCGACCCGGCATGCGAAGTAGCGGACTCCCTCGCCGCCCGGTGTGTATGAACATTCATAAAAGTCGGGCTGGCCCGAATTCAGCACGCGCTGGTAACAGGCACGGGCGATCTCCGCATTGCGGTCATCGAGAAAGTCGGTAATCCTGCTCCCGATGACCTCCGACACCAACAGATCGGACACGGTACGATTGATGAAGACGATGCGAAACTCCGGATCAATGATGATCACGTAGTCTGCGGAGTTCTCGGCAATGCTGCGCCACTTCTGTTCGGAGTCGCTGAGCGCCTCGCGCGCGTGCTGGTGACGAATGGCGATCCCGGCCAGATGGCGGGCTGTCTCCAGCAGGCGTCGCTGAAACGCCGTTGGCTTTGCCGTGTGCGTGAACGTGATTCCGAACGTGGCGACGACCGATTGCGACTCGGAGAGAATCGGAATCGACCAGCACGCACGGATACCCAGTGCCTCGGCCTCCGCGCGCAGATCGTGCCAACGATCGTCGGTGCGGATGTCCTCGACAAAGACAGCCGTGCCGGTGTAAGCGGCCGCGCCGCACGAGCCGGACGCGGGTCCGGGGGTCAATGAGGCGAGCGCTGCGGTCATGGGCGGCGGCAGACTCGGACCGGCGTAGAGCTTAAGGTTTCGATCCTCCGGGTCCAACAACATGACCGAGCACAACGCACCCGGCATGACCCGCTCCACGTGGCGACACAGCGCGTTCAGGACATCAGCAAGCGATCCACTCATGGCAATGCGTTCAAGGATGCGCTGCTGCAGCTCGGAGAGCTGCTCGCTCTGTTTGCGCTCGGTGGCATCGACGGCGATCCCGACGGTACCGGTGATGCGGCCCTGATCGTTGCGCAACGGCTCGACGTGGGACTGGAAGATTCGCTCGTGCCAACCGATTTCCGCCGAGACGGATTCGCCGGTGAGCGCACGTCGGTGTGTTTCCAGCGCCTGTGAGACGGCTTCCGGCGCGCTGAACATACCGGCCACGCTCTGTCCGACAATCGACGTTGGGTCCAGCTTCAGTGTCCGCAGGGCCGCCCCGGTCACCGTCATCAGGTTTAACTGCCGATCGGTCGTCCAGAGGACGGCAGGAATTTGTTCGGTCGAAAGCCGAAGGCGGACCTCCCGTTCGCGCAACTCATCCTCGCTGCGCTTGCGTTCGAGCGCGTTGGCGATGATTTCGCCGACGATCCGTAGTAAGGCAATGTCATCCTCACCCCAATGTTTCTCGGTGCGCACCGAGTCGAATCCGACGAAGCCCACCAGCGTGTGGCGGCAGACCATCGGCACGCAGATCAGCGATTGGATGCCCCCCGATTCGAAAATAGCGCGCTCCGAGGAAGCGGCGGCGGGCAGATCGCGGACGCGCGGCACGTGCATCACGTCAAACGCGCGCATCCGTTCCATGCCCCACGGCAGGCTGGTCGCCGGCAGCCGCTGCAGTTCGTGCATCTGCGGCGGAATGCCGGGCGCGCACCATTCGTGCGTGTTGGTCATCGTCGACGCATCGCCCGAGAAGGAAAATACATAGGCGCGATCGACACCCGCGATCTCGCCGACCGCGCGCAGCGCATTGTTGATCCCCTCGTCCATCTGGCCAATCGGCATGTTGATGAATCGCGCCGAAATCATGGCGATCAGATTCAGCAGGCCGCGGTGGTGCCGCGATGCGGCCTCGTGCAGTTGCCGCTCCAACTCAGCCGACGCACGTTCGGCGAACAGCGTCAGCAGGGATCGTGCGGCTTCGCCGTCGCGGATGGGACGATGATCCGCTGCCGCCAGCAGCCCGATCGTGCGTCCGTCGGTCCCGATCAGCGGCACTGCCAGTAAGCTGTCCGCCTCCAGTTCCTGCATGAGCCGGCCGGAAGCCTGGCGTGACTTCAGTGACTGTGGATAGAATGCGACGGTGCGCCGCAGGATCGGTTCCAGCAATGTCCCACGCAGTTCGAAATCGAAGTTGTCACGAGACTGACCGTCGTGATAGACCGCCAGTGTCTGGGCGTACGAGAGTGAATCGTCCCGCATCCGCGCGACGACGACCGATGACACGCCCAGTGCGGATGCCAGCGAACGGACCAGCAAGCTGAAAAACTCTTCGCTGCTGGCTGCATTCGACGTACCGGCGATGACCCCCAGAACCCGTTCGTTCTGGTGCAAGACATTCCCGCTGGTTGCCGAATTGCTATCAGGCAAATGCGAATGATCGCACGCGCCGGACGCAGCTCCCTCACCCGTCGTAGCGCGTCGATCGGTCTCCTGATTTTCGAACATTAACCGAGGCATGGACGCTGTTCCGCACGCAGAGACGAACACGCGACGGCGAATACCCCGCCGTCGTTGATGCTCCCTTCAAGGATCGAATGAGCCCCTTTGTCCGCCCACACACTGCGAGGCTCCTTCATAGTTTTCGGCACCAACTTGGTGTGGTATTAACGGTTGGCGTCCGGTTGGGCCGCGCCCGTAACGCGTGCGGACGAATGACCTCTCGCAACCTACTTCATCCCGCAGGAATCCCGATTCCGATGGTCCCCTGACGATTTGCGAGCGACCGCCGCCAAGGCCCAGGCACTTATCGCTCGATGTAACCCGTTGTGCGGCATTCAGGTCGACTGATTCTGCAAGCGCCCAAGTCGCGGACGGACAGATTGTGGGGAATAATCCCAAGCTTCGTATGTTATTGCATTGAAGGTCGACCCTCCCCGACCGGCGGCAAGCTACGTTCGATTCCAGCGTGCACAGAGTTGACGTGAGGTCCAAGAGGCATCCGACGAAATGCGGGTTAGCGCTCAGGCGACTGCCGGCGGCAGCGAGTGCTCTGTTGGCGCTGGTAGCCCTCTTCTTGTTCCAGACCTGCGGGGGTGATGGAGCAATCGGGCCGGGACAGGGGACTGAACCCGCAAGCAATCTCTATATCCTCGACATTGCGTCGGGGTTTTCCCTGGCGGACGTCAGCGACTCAACCTGCCTGATCACAAGAACTGCGGAAGCGTCGGTCTTGTCCGCCGGCGACATCATTGCCAGCGGATCGGGATTGGGATTTCTCCGACGGATCACCGCGATCTCCGATACCGGGGGCGCGTGGTTTTGCGCGACGGAGCCGGCGTCGCTGACCGATGCGATCCGCAACGGCTCGTATCACGCGGCGCTCGCACTTCCCGTGTTTTCGGGCACCGATGAACTGCCGACAGAAATCGTTTCCGCCCGGCTTCTTGATCTTCATCCGGACATTCTGATGACGTCAGCAGGGCTGGATTTGACCGGTCTGAGCCCGCTGGGCGACGACAAGAGCACGCAGAGTGACCTGCGTCTGGTCGCGGGCGGCATACGCTTCGACCCGTCGCTCGACATTGCGGCGACGATCGACGACGGAACACTCAATGAGCTTTTGGCGTTGGCCGGAGGCAAAATCACCTTCTGGGCCGATGTCGTATGGGCGGCTGCAGGAGCGCACGAGCAAAGCGGAGAAATCCCATTAGCGGCGTTCGAGCATGTGTTGTCGCACCGTGTCGGGCCATTGCCCGTGGTATCGGTCGCAACGACGCGTCTGTTCCTGGAATACTCGGTGGCCGCCGTAAAACCCGACTCCGTGCGTTTTGGCCTGAGCACCAGCGCGACGCCGCTGGTCGGTGCCCGCACACGAAACGACAACTGGATCGAGGTGTGGAACCCGGTCCGGACGGTCGACGCGCACCCATTTATCTGGTACGAACGCGGCGGCCTCTCATGCCGTCTGGCGGTGCGGGCGGAGATGCAGGTCGCCTACTATGACCAGCCGCCCAGTCTGATCATGGACCTGACACCAACGACGTCGTTCAGCGGCACGATCGATGAGGGCGTACGATGGCGCTGGCGCTACGAAGGCGGCGTGCACGGCGGTGTCAATCTGGACGCGACCGCGCTGTCGCCGTCGATACCGGCGTTTGCAGCGGACTTTCAAGATGCGGAGGCGCAGATCGCCGCAGATTCCGGGCGTGTGATCGATACATGGCAGCGCTCGTTCGGCGGATCGGGACAGGATTGGGCCGAACAAGTCGTGCCGACTCCCGACGGCGGATACGTGATCGTCGGATCGACCGACTCGAAGGGTAACGGCAAGACCGATATCTACCTGATGAAGCTGAGCGCCGACGGCCAGATGGAGTGGGATCGCACAATCGGGGGCGCCGACGACGATTACGGATACTCGGTGGCGTCGGCCTCCGACGGCGGCTACATGGTCACCGGCGAAACACAGTCGTACGGAGGCGCCACGCAACTGGTCTACGTCGAACGCGTCGATGCGTTCGGGCAGAGGGTGTGGTACGGCTGGTGGGGCTGGCATGGGTCAGGACGCCGCGTCATTGCCACGCAGGACGGCGGCTGGATGATCACCGGCCTGGGGCGTCTGAAACTTCCGCAGACGCTGGGCTTGTACCTGTTAAAGCTCGACGACACCGGCTATCGCCAATGGGACACGTCGTACACGGACGTAACGATGGGCCACTCGGTCGTGCAGCTGTCCAACGGCGATTATGCCGTCACCGGATACGTCGATGCGCCCTATACCTACTCCGACCTGATGTTGCAGCGATTCGACTCACGCGGCCATCGGCTCTGGAGCCGGCGCTTCGGGGGAAACCGTCTTGAGGTCGGGGAGGATATCGTGACCACAAACGACGGTGATCTCGTGTTCGCCGGACACAGTCAGGTGCTGTATCAAAACAATACGATCGATTTTCTCTATCGCACGACCGGCGATGGCATCCTGCGTTGGTCGGGGTTTTCCGGAAACAGCGGAACATACTCCCACAAAACGGCACAGGCGGTTGCCATCGTTCCCGGCGAAGAATTTGTCATGGCGGGCTGGCAGAAGCTGGAAAGCAGTCTGGATCGCGATATTCACCTGGTGAAAGTCGACTACTTCGGCAAGCGGCTATGGGATGTTGCCCTCGGGGGACCCAACGACGACGAAGCCGCATCCGTGGCCGCGACGCTTGACGGCGGGTTGATAGTCGCCGGCAAGACCAAAACATCGTTGGGCGATCAGGACATTTATATCATCAAAGCCGACGACCGCGGCCAGGTCGGCGGCCCGATCACCGGTCCATAATCTCCCTGCCATCTCAAGCTCGCTCATCAACCAACGATCCTCAGACGCACGCGGTTGTTGCCGGAGGGAATGCCGCTTGTGTGCTTGCGCCCGAAAACGCATCGTGGCCGTGCGGGATGCTGATGACCAAGGCGAAACTCGACCAACTGCTCGAATCGAGCGATTCGGTTTACGCCGCCGGTTATTCCTCGCGCGGTCCCGATGATGCGCGCCTGGGTGACGTGATCGTCCTCGATACGCCGGATGCGGCTGCGTTGCGCGCGGACGAAGTTGTCGTGATCGGCTTTCCGCAGGATGAAGGGGTACGTCGCAACTTCGGACGTCCCGGCGCCGCCGCCGGACCCGATGCGATCCGTTCGCACTTTGCGCGCTTGGTCGCACCCCACGAAATCGGCACGATACGGGACTGGGGGAATGTCCGTTGCAACGATGACCTCGAAGCAACGCAGGCGGCCCTTGGCGCGGTTGTATCAGCCGTGCTCCGGGCCGAGGCATTTCCGCTGATCATCGGCGGCGGGCACGAAACCGCCTTCGGGCATTTCTTAGGTTACGCGGAGCTCAAGCGGCGCTGCGGTGTCGTCAATCTCGATGCGCATCTCGATGTCCGTCCGTTGCGCAACGGCAAGGCACACAGCGGCTCACCATTTCGCCAGATGGCCGAGAGTAAAGATTTTGCCCTGACACCCGGCGGCTACTTGTGCATCGGGGTTCAAGAACAGTCCAACAATGCGGCGGCGTTCGAGTTTATCAGGACCAGGCAGTTTCAATGGTTGAGTACAGGCGATGCGATGACCCGTGACATCGGCAGCGCCATTGATGCCTTCGCAGGCGCTCTCAGGCGGGCCGGCGCTTCGTTGATGATGTCGGTCGATCTGGATTGTGTCCGTCAGTCCGATTCGCCCGGTGTCTCGGCGCCCTCTCCGGTTGGCTTCACATCAGAGCGAATCATCGAATTGGCGCATCGGGTCATGCAGCATCCGGTTGCCAGTGTCGATATCTCCGAATGCAACCCAGCACTCGACCGCGACGGACAGACTGCGCGCCTGGCCGCACTGATCGCATACGAAATCATCCGATCCCGAAGTGAGAGCGGCAGGAGCAGACGTGGGTAGGCCGAACGATGCTCCGGTCGACTATCCGCTCGACGGCACGCTCGATCTGCACCAGTTTGCACGCGCAGAAATCGACTCAGTCGTACGCGAGTATATCGACGCGTGCCGTGCAAATGGTGTGTATCAACTGCGGATTGTTCACGGAAAAGGCAAGGGTGCCATTCGGAGTGTCGTACACGCGATCCTGGAGAAGCACCCGGCGGTCAGCAGATACCGTCATGAACACGCCAGCGGCGGCTCATGGGGCGCAACCATAGTCGACCTGAGACGTATGGAATGATATGCTGACCTTCATCATCTGGCTCTTCCTGCTGTTTCTGTGCTGGCCGATCGCGATTCTGGCCATCGTGCTGTACCCGATCGTCTGGCTGCTCATGCTGCCCTTTCGATTGATCGGCATCACGGTCGATGCGGTCTTTCAGTTGCTTCACACGCTGATCACCCTGCCGGCGCGGGTGCTGAGCCGTATCGGACACGGCCGGTAACGAACCATCATCGCTTTTGGGGAGAATCGTCAATGCCGAAGGACAATTCGACATCCCTGGACAACTCCGAATTCACTCTGACCGAAGTCGTGTTCCCGTATCAGGTCAATCACCTCGGCAGTCTATTTGGCGGGCACGCGCTGCAGTGGATGGATCAGGCCGCGTGGATTTGCGCGACACGATTCTCGCGCAAGACGGTCGTGACCATCGCTTCCGACCGGGTCGAGTTCAAAAAGCCGGTCCGCGAAGGGACGATCGTGCAGTTGAAGTCGCGTGTTCTGAAGGTCGGCAACACCTCCGTGACGGTCGGTGTCGAGATGCACGCCGAACATCCCCTTTCCGGCGAACGCTTTCTGGCGACCAGGGGCCAGTTTATCATGGTCGCCGTCGACGCCGACGGCCGTCCCACTGCGATTCGATCGTAAGCGTCCGCTGTTCGTGAGGTGCGACGGGCCTTGAGGCCCATGCAGTATCCGAGATGCGCGCAACTGCGATCCACGCTCAGAATACGGCGACAGACGGAGTCGTGAGGAATTCCAGGAACGCGCGCGACTCCGGCAGACTCGAGAGCATCCCCAGCGGGCTGTGCCCCGCGCCCTGATGAATGTGGAACACAAACTCCGGTGAGTTGCGTCCCAGCTTGACCATTGCCTGAATCAGCCGCTCCGTCTCGTCAACCGGGACGACGTCGTCGGCTGTGCCGTGATGCAGCATCAATCGCGGCAAGTCGGCCGCAAAGTGCAATGGCGAGCGTCTCAGCAGCCCCAGCCGTACATCCGCGACCGACAAGACCCCATCCGCCAATGGCGCAATCAACTGTTCGTTGAGCGACTGCACCCCCGGCAAGTCGCGCGGCTGCCCTTCCAGCGCCTCGATCACCAGGTCCTCGACGAATGGTCCCAGAAAATCGGTCGGACCGTAGTAGGAAACCACGGCGTCGATCTGCGGATTGCGAATCGCCATCAGCATGCCGACTGTGGCGCCACGGCTGAAACCCAGGACCCCGACACGCATTGGATCGGCCGCGTCGAACAACTCGGTCGCAGCGTGCACGAGCGCGAGTGCGTCGTCGACATCGCGATCCCACGGGCTGGCCTCGCCCTCCGATTGGTAATCGACATCGTCATAGCGGAGTCGTTCGCCGCGAAACGACGGCACCACAAACACGAATTGCTCCTGCAGATCATCGAGTGTCAGCGGCAGGTACTGCAGCAGGAAATCCAGATCGATCCCATTGTCGCCCTCGTGGGCATAGACGAGCATCGGCAGCGAATGCGGCGCGGCGCCCTCCGGCACGATCACCGCACCGTAGTGGAGAACATCGTCGACGCGGTGCGATACGATGTGAATCTGGAGCGTCCCTTGCCCGGCTGCCAGCGTGTTCCCCGCCACGATGGCGGCATCGACAGCCGACACATCGCGTTTGGCCCACTCCGCTTTGACCGCCTTCTTCTCGGACACGGTCGGGGCCGCGAAGAGCTCATCCAGATCGACGCCGGCAATGATGCGACCCGGACCACTGGGGGCATCCGACCCGCCGCACCCCAGCAGCATGGACATAAGCCATGCCGCCGCCGTGATGCGGATTCCCGAAAATCGCCTGTCACCCAATCCAGCCATGCTGTCCTGATAGATAAGATACGCGGTTTGCCCCCTCCTGTCACAAAGGACTGATTGATGTCAATAGTTTGAGCATGCGGCTCCTGAGCGGGGTGCGACTCCATCCCGACCGCCTGTCAAAATCTCGCGGACGGCATGATGTTTCCGTTGCGTTTCAACCGACGAGAGGTCATGGTATCGACGCTGATCAGCCAGCCACCGATGATAACTGCCCGAGGTTTCGCATGAACCCCAGCGCCCATTCAGACCGCCGACGAACCACAGCGTTAGCCGTCGTGCTGGTCGGCGTGCTGTGCGCCGCCACCGCGCAGGCGACCATCTTCTCCGGTCGGGTCGGGATCTCCAGCTACCTGTGGGAACGCAGCGAGACGGACACGACCGACACACGCCACCTCCAAAACACCGGCACACTCAGTCTCCAGTTGGCCCGTATCGGCGGGCGCGATCTGATGGTGACCACGTCGGTGCGCGGCCGCTATGACGCGCGCAATCGCGGCGACAATGTCGATGATTACCGGCTGTACAATCTGAACTTCCGCTGGCGTGACATCGGGGACGCCGTCGATCTGTCCGGTGGCCGCCACCGCATCAACTGGCCGACCGGAACAGTTCTCTTAGATGGCGGTTCAGCCGCAATCCATCCGTTCCGGCAGTTGACGCTCGAGGGATTCGTGGGAACCCACGCCCCCGAAGACGGGGTCGTCGACCAGACGGCCTGGGACGAGGGCCGCACGTACGGCGGGCAACTTCGGTATACGACAGGGGCGCTCGGCATCATCGCGGTGGCGTTTTCCGAATTGCACCGCGCCCGAGTTTACGAAGACATCGAGGTCGACGATCTGGCGGCGCGGCGGGTCGGGATCGATTGGCGGCGCACGATCCAACGATTTGGATCGCTGTATGGAAATCTCGTCTACGACGAACCGACGCGTCGCATCGGACGCGGCCATCTGTCGCTGCGTTGGCGCACCTCGCCGACGGTGTCGGTCCACGGACAGTTCCGGTATCGCCGCCCCAACATCGCCTATAACTCGATTATGTGGGTATTCAGCGATGCGGACTACTACGAGGGACGCATCCGATTCAATGTCCGTCTCAATAGCCACTGGACAGCCAACGCCGGTGGGGCGCTGGTCGATCTGGGGGACGATGACGCCCGCCGGTTCGATCTGGGTTTATCCCATCGTTACGGTTCGGCGATGCTGCATATTAAGGCCGGCGCATCGGGAAACACCCTCGGTCTCAGCGGGGAAACTCTGATTCCGCTCTCACCGAAATGGCTGTTGCGGGCGGGGACGAATTACGCAAGCTACGAACTCTACGAGGACCAGAATGAATCCAACTGGGCGGTGGCAACATGGGCCGGGGTCCGCTGGAGTGTCGCGCCCACGGCCAATGTCGATCTGGAAGCCCAACTCCTGTCCGAAAATATTACGACGCAGTCGGACTTTGCCGGTGATGAGTCGGATTTCCGCGTGATCGCGCGAGTGAGTTGGTGGTTCTTCAATCGTCTGGGGAATGGATCATAAGATGCCTGCGACACGCCACGAAAGCCGTCTGCGCCGTCTCGTCGTGACCGTCTCGCTGATCGTGTTTGTCGGCGCGGTTGCCCATGTGCTGATCGGTTCGCGGCCCAGCGAGGCGGCGATCCCCTTCCCTCATCGCGTTCATGTGGTCGACGCGGAGATCGCCTGCGCCGATTGCCATGAAGCCGCCACTGGCTCGACAACCTCGGCGGACAACCTGCTGCCATCGCGTGAACTCTGTCTGGGCTGCCACGAGGAACCCGACATCGACCGCTATGGCTACACCGAACGGGCGATCGAGCGTGAACTGATCTTCTCCCATGCGCTCCACAGCTCAACTGTCGGCCTGGACTGCAGTCACTGTCACGAGGGCATCGACGAGGCGACGACATCGCCGTTCCGGCTGCCGGCGATGGACGGCTGTGTCGCGTGCCACGCGGAACGGCAGATGAACGATGACTGCAGTGTCTGCCACTCACAAGTCGAATGGCGTCGTCCCGAGGACCACGTCGCCGACTGGGTATTGGATCATGTCGATGTGGCGCGGTCCGACGCCCGGTCGTGCGAACAATGCCACACCCAGACCTATTGCCAGGAGTGCCATGACGGCGCCGCACTGGGTTTCGCAGTCGTCGGTGATGAAGATGCCCCCAGAGACCGCATCGGGCCATTGGCCGGTGCGGCGGGAGGTCTCGATCCCCTGATTCTCCAGCGCGCACACGGGTTGAATTACCGCTTTACTCACGGCAGCGATGTCCGCGCGAAGACCTCCGACTGTGCCATCTGCCATGAGACCGAATCGTTTTGTGTCGCCTGCCATGATCCCGCCCATGACGGCGGACGGTTCCGTCCGGTCTGGCACGAAGTCGCCGACTTCCGCTTTGCGGCGCATGCCGATATCGCCCGCAACGACATCGAGTTGTGTGCGGGATGCCATGACCAAAGCGGCGCCGAATCAACCTGCCTGACCTGCCATCGCAATGCTGTTTCCCCGCACCCTGACGGCTTCATGCAGGACGTCAAGGGTTCGTGGCATGACGATGACAACGCGGTCTGTTTTGTCTGCCACGACCCGTCCAGCCGTGAGACCGGAATCGGCTTTTGTACGCGCTGCCATGGCCCACGTTAGTTCAGCACAGTTGAAGTAGTCACAACTGTATTAAGACTGTTCCGGTCATATTAAGCTTGCCGGCGGCAACTCTCACATCCGCGGCATATGTGTCGTCTCATTGTGACAAAACGTGTTCTAATTCCCTTGACCATGTCGCATCGCCGTCGATACATAAGCGGCACACTTCGCGAAGAGAAAGCTTCGCCAAGTCGACCATATCGGAGGCGCTTGCTATGAAGAGACTGCTGAACTGGACACTGCCCTTGGCGTTTATGGCGACAATTGCTGTGCTCGTCGGATGCGAAGGCGATGAGGGACCGGCCGGTCCACCGGGAACCGCCTCGTGCATGAACTGTCACACCGATGACTACAACATGGCCAATTACATATTGGCGGTCCAAACCGAATACTCGGCATCGCAGCACAGAAACGCGGCATCCTTCGTCCGTCGCGGCTCCGAATCAAGCCCCACGTGCGGACATTGCCACACGACCGAGGGATATCAACATTTCGTCGCCACCGGCGAGGAGATCGATGTCGAGACATCCTCGCCCATCGGCTGTTTCGCCTGCCACGCGCCGCACACCAACGAAGACTTCAGTCTGCGTAAACAGGGCCCGACCGATATGTGGGTCGGTGGCCAGTACGACAAGCAGGAGAGCAACACCTGCGCGATGTGCCACCAGGCGCGGCCCGCCGTGCCGGCGATCACGGATGTGGCCACGGCGATCACATCGTCGCGCTGGGGACCACACCACGGTCCGCAATCGAACATCTTGGCCGGCATCGGGGCGTATGAATTCGACGGTCCGTATTCGAAAAACCACGGCCATAACAACATTGCCAATGGCTGTGTCAACTGCCACATGGCCGAGGTCGCCCAGGATGCGCTGGCCGGAGGACACACCTTCGCGATCAACTACGAAGCCAGCGGCGGTATTCGGGTCAATGGCAAAGGATGCGTGGCCTGCCACGGCGACCAGACCGATGCGTCGCTGACCGGGTTTGTCGATGACGCCCAGGAAGAGTTTGAAGAAGGACTGCACGCATTGCGCGATGCGCTGATCGCCCTGGGATGGGTTCAGGCCAATGGCGAACTGGTCAATCCCGGAAACATTCCGGCGACAGAGGAGGCGCGGGGCGCGGTCTGGAATTTCCTGCTGTTGGACCACGACTTGAGCGTGAGCGTCCACAATCCCGCCTTTGCCAATGCGGTATTGGAAGCCACGATGGATTGGGTGGATACCCAGCGACGGATCGCCGGGCTGTAGTTTCCGGCTTGAGTGAGTCGTCCAACGGGCCGTCCCGCGTCGTGCAGGACGGCCCGTTTCGCTGTGAGAACGTTGACAGAGCGCTTGAGATGGCGGCTAAGGAAACAGGGCGAGTTTGGTGCCAACAAGCAGCAGGAACACGGCCACGACATACCGAAATGCCCACGGAGATACGTGCTCGACGAACGCCTTGGCCAATCGCGCTC
The DNA here is from genome assembly GCA_036397555.1 of Candidatus Zixiibacteriota bacterium. Taxonomy (NCBI): domain Bacteria; kingdom Pseudomonadati; phylum Candidatus Zixiibacteriota; species Candidatus Zixiibacteriota bacterium. The sequence goes on from DASWIS010000020.1 coordinate 25,815, forward strand.
CGACCAGTGAGGTTGGAACCATCATGATGAGAGCCGCGACCAGATCTGAGGGCAGCGACGCGCCACCTTGCAGATATCCCGTCAATCGAATGGTATCGATGGCCAGCGCGATCACCGCGCGGTGGCCAGGTAGACGGCCCCAGGCAGTTCAAAGGCCAGCAGAAACGCGCCGCGAACCGCACCGCCGACGCCAAAGAGTCCGGCGGTGAAACCGGAGAGGGCCCCGCCAACGAGCGCCGCTGCGTTGCCCGCATGAATCCGCAGCGCCCCCCGTCACAGCAAGAAGGCCGCGTAGAGAGCCAGCGCGATGCCCAGGATACGAAGCACATTTCCCGAAGGAATGCTCAATGCGGCGCGAGCGCCTATATAGCTGGTGACGATCCCGGGGATGCCGAAGAGAACGATCAACCGCCATTGCAGACCGGCGCGAAAGAGAACGACCCGCCAGATGTCGCCGAACCAGTGGACGACCCCGACCATCAGCAGGGTCTCCGGCAACGGCAGGAAGAGCACCATTGCCGGAACCATGATGGTGGAAGTGCCGAAACCGGTCAGCGTGCCAACGACCGATGCGATCAGAGTCAGCACAGCGAGTGCGGCGATTTCCATGTTCTCTCCAAAATCAATGCGGCTTGCAACGCCGTCAAGATGTACGAATCGAAATGGTGAACGGGCATCCGGGCATCGACCCCCAAACCGGAGCATCACTCGAAGCAAGTGCCCTTGACCATAAGACAATCGGTCGGCTGATTGTCGGACAGCGCGAGCCACAGCAGCCGGAGGAGCATCATCAAGCCGAAATCCCTCATCAGCAATCCGATCAGCTTTGCCGGGGTGTTGGTTGCGGCATGCTGCCTTCTCATCATCGCATTCATCCTCGTCGCCGACTGGATGGGCTTCGAGTGGAATCCCTATGTCGGCGTGGTGGCTCTGCTGGTGCTCCCCGCCATCGCCACGTTCGGATTTCTGCTCATTCCGGCCGGCAAGGCGTGGGAACGGCGCCGCCGCGCGAAGTCCGGCGCCGCCGCATCGAATCTGATTCGGGTGGAAATCGATTTAGACTCGGTACGCACCCGACGCCGACTGCTGGTCTATGCCGCGACTGCGACTCTGGTAATCAGCTTCATGATGGCTACCGCCTACAAGAGTCTGGTGTTCATGGACACGACGACCTTCTGCGGTGAAGTCTGTCACACGGTAATGCAGCCGGAGTTGACGTCGTATCGCCACGGCCCCCACGCGCGCGTGGCCTGCGTCGAGTGCCACATCGGCGAGGGCGCCGACTGGTTCGTCAAATCCAAGCTCTCCGGCGTGCGCCAGGTCTTTGCCGTGGCGCTCAAGACCTACAGCACGCCGATCCCCGTGCCCGTCCACAACCTGCGTCCGGCGCGTGAAACCTGCGAACATTGCCACTGGCCGGAGAAGTTCCACGGTTCCAAACTGGTGGTCAAAACGCGCTATCAGGAGGATGAGGCCAACACGTCGGTGAAAAACGTTCTTCTGATGAAAATCGGCGGCGGCAACATCGCCACCGGCGAAGTCGAGGGAATCCACTGGCACACCAGCTTCCAGCATTCGATCGAGTATGTCGCGCTCGATGAGCAACGCGATACGATTCCCTATGTGCGGATGATCGGCCCGGATGGAACAGCCACCGAGTATGTCTCGGACGATTCCCGCCTGACCGCCGACGAATTGCGCGCCATGCCCCGTCGCGTTATGGACTGCATGGACTGCCACAACCGTCCGTCGCATGTGTTCGACGATCCGGCCTTCGCGGTCGATGAGGCGATGGTGTCTTTGGAGATCGACCCCGCCTTGCCATACATCAAGAGGCAGGCGGTTGAACTGCTGACAACGGAATACGCGACGCGCGACGAGGCCGCGCGGCAAATACCGTCGCGCCTGCAAACGTTTTACCGTGAACAGTACCCCGACATTGAGCAGGAAAAGAGCGAGGCCGTCAACCGCGCCGGAACGGCGATCGCCGACATTTACCTGCGCAATGTCTTCCCGGCCATGAAGGTCACGTGGGGCACTTATACGACCCACATCGGACACACCCGCTCGGACGGCTGTTTCCGTTGTCACGATGAAGCACACAGCGCCCCGGATGGACGGACTATTTCGGGCGATTGCTCAACATGTCACGATTTGCTCGCCTACGAAGAAGAGAATCCGATACCGACTCTGGAGGAACTGCCGCGCCGTTAGGAGTCTCGCATGCCGGATGATCTCGCCACCAGGTATCGGCTGACGAACGGAACCGGGCATCGCGGTTGCAGTGCCGCAGCGCGCATCCTCCTGTCGCTGTTTTGCCTCGTGGTTTTCGCGGCGCGACATGTCAGTGCCGACAACAGCAGTTGCTTGGAGTGCCATTCCGTACAAGACATGTTCGAAGATTTTGGGACCCGTGCCGAGTCGCTCGTTGTCACCGAAGAAACCCTCAGTCAATCGACCCATCGCGGATTCGATTGTGTGTCCTGCCACAGCGATCTTGAGGGGGTCGACGATTTCCCCCATGCCGACCAGCTAAAGCCGGTCGACTGCGGCCAGTGCCATTCGACGGAGTCCGAGCTGTACAAGTGGCACGGTCGGCTCGCGGTCGGCATCGGCGAGGATATTCCGATGTGCGCCGACTGCCACGGCACGCATGACATCCGTCATTCCTCGGAACGCGAGTCCGGAGTCAATCCCCTCAATCTTCCGGCGACCTGCGGGCGCTGTCACGAAGATATCGACCTGGTGCGCAAGCACGAGATCCTGCTGGCGCATCCGGTGGAATTGTTCGAAAACAGCGTCCACGGCCGCGCGTCGCTGGGCGGGGTCCATCTCGCCGCCACCTGCAACGACTGCCATTCGACCAACGGCACCGCGCACATCATCCTGTCGCCGGGAAATCCGCAATCGTCCGTCAACCACTTCAATATCCCGGGCACCTGCGGCCGTTGCCACAGCAACATCGCGCAGGACTACCTGGAAGGAATTCACGGGCAACTGGCGATGCGCGGGCAAACCGCCTCGCCGGTGTGCACCAACTGCCACGGCGAACACGGTATCCTGCGCGCCACCGACCCGCGCTCACCGGTCAGCCCGACCCGTGTCGCCGAAGCCACCTGTTCACCCTGCCACGAGTCGGCGCGGCTCAATGAAAAATACGGCATCCCGACCGGACGGCTGAAGACCTGGGTCGACAGCTATCACGGTCTCAAAAGCCGCGCGGGCGATCTGACGGTCGCCAACTGCGCCTCCTGCCATGGGGCGCACCGCATCCTGCCGTCGTCGGACTCGACCTCGTCGGTCCACGCCGCCAACCTGCAACATACGTGCGGCACGTGCCATCCCGGGATTACGACGGCGGTGGCGCAGCGGCCGATCCACGGCCCTCCCGGGGTCAGCGGCACGCCGGCCGCGCTCATCGTGCGGCAGATCTACATCTACGCCATCGTGATCATCATCGGCGCCATGGTGACACACTGGCTGATCGATCTGCGCAAACAGATCGTGCTCACGATGCGCCGCCGTCCGCGCGTCCGGCGCATGACTCTGGGCGAGGTCTGGCAGCACACCTTCCTCATGGTGACATTCATCGTGCTGGTGATCTCCGGTTTCGCCTTGCGGTTCTCCGAATCGTGGTGGGTCAAATTCCTGTTCGGCTGGGAAGGCGGTTTTCCGCTGCGCGGCATCATTCACCGCGTGTCGGCGGTGTTGTTCATTATCTCGGCCATCTGGCATATCTTCTACCTGGGAACACACCGCGGCCGCCGGTTCCTGGCCGACATCTTCCCGCGCCGCCACGATTTGAATCAGTTCGGCGGGATGATCGCTTACAACCTCGACTTGCGCCCCGAGCGCCCGCGCTTCGGCCGCTTCAGCTACGTCGAAAAGGCCGAGTACTGGGCGCTGGTGTGGGGGACTGTCGTGATGATCATCAGCGGCTTCTTTATGTGGGCCGAAAACCTGGCCGTCCGCTGGTTTCCCAAGGGATTTCTCGATGTCATGCTCGTGGTCCACTACTACGAAGCGTGGCTGGCGACGCTGGCGGTGTTCATCTGGCACTTGTACTCCACCGTCTTCAGCCCCGGCGTCTATCCGATGAACCCCTCCTGGCTGACCGGTCACATCCCGCTGGAGATGTACCGGCACGAACATCCCGATGACCCGGCGCTGCACACCGTGACCGGGACACCCATTACGGACTCGGATTCGGGGGACCCGGCACACCCTGATCAGCCAAAAGAAGGCGGACCGCCGGGCACGGCTTGAACGGCGGCACGGCCAGACAACTCCGCCGCACTCCTGTCGATTCACGGGAATCTGTTGATTGGTCGGTTCACTGAAGTCCGGGGATCCGTTCCCCCGGCGGGACATCGTACGCGTTGCGCTCGTCGTCGTGGCAACTGCTGCAGGTCGGCACTACATCGAATCGTCGTTCCGAGTGGCAGCCCTCGCAGTCGAATTCGCCGTGGAGCTCATCGAGCCGCAGGCCGGTGACTGCGTGCGCAAACGACTCCTGCGTCCAGTCACCGTGACAGCCGGTACACGCGCGATCCAACTGTGTGATGCGCTGCCCGGATGCGTGACAAGAGCTGCACTCCAGTGATGCATGGAAACGGTTCAGCGGCCAGCCGGTGGACGCGTGCGTAAACGGCGGGCGCTGCGCGTTGTCATGGCACTTGGCGCAGGCATCCTGACGGTGGCAATCGTTGCAGACCGCGTGAACCTGTTCGGGCGTCTTTGCGACCACCTGAGCCGGTTTGAGAACATCGTGACAATTGCTGCAGCTTTCTTTCTGATGGCAGTCGACGCAGCGCAGCCCGAACAAGTCGATGTGTTCCTGATGGAAAAACGTAACGACCGGTGCGGGCTGGTACGGAGTCTCGTAAACTTTGATGTCGGGTGCTGCGATACGCGGATGCGCGGATCCCAGCATCCCGGATAGACCGTTGTCTGTCGGCGCGATCGCACCCGAGCGCGGTGCATGGCAGGCCGTGCACTTGGTATCGTGCGTCCACTCACGGTGGCAGGCGATGCACTGGCGGTGGTACGCGCCCTTCAATGACGGCATCCGCAAATTGTCTTCGGTACGCGACGCCTCGTGGCATTCGCTGCACGGCGGAATCCGTCCCGGGGGGCTGTAGTGATGGCAGGTGGCGCAATCGCCGCCCATCCCCGACATGTTCGCATGGGCTAGGTGGTTGAATTGCACCGGTTCGTACAGATCGACCAACTTATCGAGCAGAATCGATGCCGGCCCTTCGGCGGCATCGTGCGGGGCGGTGCTCTGCACCGCCTCTATGCGCGGGCAAGAGATCAGACACGGCGAATCGGACGTCGGGTAGTCGCACGTGTGACACTGGCGGCAATCCAATTTGGAGAGCGGCTGACGGTGCGCGACGCTGGTCTGTGCCGCAGACCATGCCGCCATCAATAACACGGCAAACACAACAATCGGAACAAATCGCCTCATCACCCATCCTGCGAAATGGCCGCTTCAGAGACGGTCTCAACCGGCTGCTTCGCCTCCACTGGTTCCGCCACGCCGGCAGGATACGCGGCGATCACCGGGAACGTCATCACGAACCAGCGATACACCAGGATCAGGCCGCTGGCCAGCCCAATCGTGACACCGATCTCCATCCAGGATGGGAAGTACGTGCGCGTCGGATACAACGGCTCGTACGCCACCAGAAACACATTGATGCGGTTGATGACCACGCCCCCCACGACCATGAGCGCCGCGGAAAACAACGCCGGCAGTGATTGTCGCCAACGCTCCTGCACAAGGATGGCCATCGGGAAGAGCACGCCCACGGTCATTTCGATGAGGAAGGCGACGCTGTGAGTGGAGAGATCGGTCACGTATCCCCAGACGCCACGGATGGTCAGGTCGACAATTCGCACCACAAGATAAACACCCAGCAGCACCGGGACATATCCCGCAATCGACGACAGGATTCTGCGCTCGGGTTTCAGGCGGAATGATCGAGCCGCCGCGATCGATTCGACGATGACCATCGGAAACCCGACCGCGATCGCCGACAGCAGAAAAAGCAGTGGCGAGATCGGCGTGTGCCAGATCGGGTGCATCTTGGTCTCGGCGATGACCATTAAGGTGCCCAGTGACGACTGATGCAGGCACGACAGGACGACGCCAGCAATGATGAAAACCGAGATGAAGCGCCGCAGATTGGCCCCGGCCACCTCCATCACCGCTTCGAAGAATCGGTTTAGAAACTGCAATGGACGGGGCAGACGGACACGGCCGCTGAAGCGCTCCACCACGGTGGGCAAAAACTCGATGTAGAGCACGGCGAGATAAATCATCACACAAATGCCGACTTCAAAGAGCACGGAATTGCCCTGCCACATGCCCGGGAGCATCGGATGCCAGACGTTATAGTAACGCCCCAAGTCGGCCAGCAGGCCGACGACGACGAATGTGTAGCCGAGCATCGCCGTCAGCAGCGCGGGGCGAACGATGTCGTGATACTCCTCTTTGTGAAAAATGTCGGCCAATGCGGCGGTCGTAAAGCCGCCAGCGGCCAGTGCCACTCCGGAGGCGACATCGACGGCAATCCAGATTCCCCAAGGGTACTGATTGTCGAGATTTGTTGCCGCTCCTAATCCAAAGAGAAGGCGGTAGAGGTACAGCAATGCGCCGACCCCTGTCAGGATGCCGAGAATCGTCGTGCCCCATGTCCAGAATCGGACGGTGACGCGGCGCGCATGATTATTCGGGGCCAACATCGTCCTCTGCGGTGGGCTCAGACTTTCCGTTGCGACGCGTCGAGTACATGACCAGCCCCAGCAACGCGTACAGCGCCAACGGCGGTACAAACGACCGGAAGATTCCGTGCTGGATCGATTCGGTCAGCGGCGGAATCGGTTTGCTTCCCAGTTCGGGAAGCCCGGTCGAGGCGACGTCCGACGCGAGCAGGTAGAGCCAAGCGGTACCGCCGACCTCGTGCTCACCATAGATGTGATCGATGTACTTTCCGGGATTGTGACGAATCCGTGCCCTTGCAACTTCGATCAAATCCTCGCGACGACCGAAGGTCAGCGCTTCATTGGGGCAGATGGCCACGCACGCCGGCTGTTCGCCGCGCGCCAGGCGTTCGTGACAGAAGGTGCACTTGCGCACCTCCGGCGTCAGCGCGTTGTGGTATTCGTAGGCCGGAATCTGAAACGGGCACGCCACCATGCAGTAGCGGCAACCGATGCACTTCCAGGCGTCGTACACGACCGGCCCCTGCGGGTCTTTGGTCAGCGCGCCGACGATGCACGAGGAGACACAGGCCGGCTGGTTGCAGTGCATACACTGCATCTTGATCGTGTGCGGGCGCTGATCGGAGCCACGGTATTCATTGACGACCGTGTAGCGTTTGTCGTCGGGGCGTCGATCCTCAGCGAATACGCTCTTGTCGTCGTAGTTGGCGAGGAGGTCATTGAGCAGCTTGTGTTCCTGTTCGCAGGCCCACTCGCACTTGCGGCACCCGATGCAGACCACGGTATCGACCAGCACGCCCCAAGCGACGTCGCAATCGGCAGCGGCATGTCGTTCGGCATTGGCGTCGCGACCGACCGCAACAGCCGCGGCCGTGGCACCCAGCGTGGTCAGAAATCGGCGTCTGTCAAGTCCCATGGCAACTCTCCGTCGGCATCTGTACCCCGGTTGCCTGCGTCTGATCTCAATGTCGGCAACCCGGCATCCATACTACGACGGCGGCGATTGGGCGGATGTCAAAACAGACGCTTTTTGTCCGAGACCTTATGAGCATGCGCGGCGTTTGATAGCGGAATCGCTGCAATGAAGTGGGGTTGCGCAGTGATCCCCAATCCCTTATAGGACCAAAACAGGGGCAATTTAGCAATCCTGGCTTTCTCGCGGAGTTCTCTACGTGTATTATTGGTAGACAACGCTCGCCGCGGGCGATCGTTGCACTCTGGGAGGAGTTAATGAAACGTACAACGGAAGGGCTGCGCTCGGGACGGGGAATGGTCGTGCTGTCGGTGGTGGCGTTTTTGGCGGCGGCGGCATTCACAGCCGATTGGGGCAGCGGTCTCAATGCGCAGGAAGGCGAAAAGAAACCCGCCGCTGAAATGAAGGTTCCGGGAAAGTCCGACACACTGTTGTGGGCCGAGAAAAATTTCCATTACGTCGGCGACAAAAGTTGCAAGCTGTGCCACAAGGCGGAGTACGATTCCTGGGGGCTGACAGTTCACGCCAAGGCGTGGGACGTCCTCAAACCGGAAGAACAGAAGAATGCTGAATGTGTCGAATGCCACTCGATCGGCAAATCGAAATCCGATTCGCTCCTCGTGGGAGTAGGATGTGAATCGTGCCACGGCCCGGGATCGGAATATAAAGCAATGAAAGTCATGAAGGACCCAAAACTCGCGGCCGCCGCCGGACTCTTGCCGATCACGGAGGCCACCTGCGTGCGCTGTCACAATCAGCGCAGCCCCTTCTACAAGAAATTCGTCTTTGCGGAAGCGTTGAAGACCGGCGTGCACGAGCATCCCAAGAAGCCCGAAACGAAGTAGGGTTCCGACTTGTATGGAAACGGAATCCGGGTCGGTATCGAAAGACGCCGACCTCGTTTCGTTAAGCACATCGCAGACGGATCCGATGATTGTGCGCTGCAGCTGCCTGATGCGCAGCCGTGCCGCGTATTCTGCTTGACGCCGGGTGCATCGTGATTGAATGCTCCATGGTCAGGCGCGCCGAAGCCGGCTTCCGGATTCACGCGGCGCGATCGGGTCGCAAGGCGGGCCGGGGATGAGCATCGGGGACCAGTTGCACGAGACCAGACAATCGTTTTCCCGTCGCGGGTTTCTCAACACGCTCCTGGGATCGAGCATCGCGGGATTGCTGGGCGCCGTCGTGTATCCGCTGGCACGGTTCATCGTACCGCCGCAGCAGCCGGAGGCCGCCACATCCCAGGTCGTGGCCGCCCGTGTCGGTGATTTGCTGCCCAACAGCGGCAAGATCTTCCTCTTCGGCAAGGACCCGGCGCTCCTGGTCTTGACGAACGCCGGAGAGTACCGCGCGTTTTCGGCAACCTGTACCCATCTGGACTGCACGGTGCAGTATCGTGACGACCTCAAGCATATCTGGTGTGCGTGTCACAACGGGCACTATGACCTGAACGGAAACAACATTGCCGGCCCGCCGCCGCGACCGTTGGCCCTCTACGATGTCGCCGTCCGCGACGATCACATCATCGTGACCCGGACATGAACGCGAACGTTTCCAAACAGGGAGTTTGGAATTGGCTGGACGAGCGGCTGGGGTTGCACGTCGTTTCTGATCTTCTCGCACATAAGCGTGTCCCGGTTCACAGACACACCGTCTGGTATTACCTCGGCGGGATGACGCTGTTTTGCTTTTTAATTCAGGTCGGCACCGGAATCCTCCTGTTGCTCTACTACCGACCGACTGCAGAGGCCGCCTTCGAGTCGGTGGAATTCATTATGACCGAGGTCCCCTTCGGGTGGCTGGTGCGTTCGATCCATTCCTGGGCCGCCAACCTGATGATCTTCTTCGCATTTGTGCATCTGTTCTCGGTCTTTTTGTTGCGCGCCTATCGCCGTCCACGCGAACTGACATGGATCAGCGGAGCCCTGCTGTTGTTCCTTTCCCTGGCCTTCGGATTCTCCGGATATCTGCTCCCCTGGAATCAACTCGCGTACTTTGCCACCAAGGTCGGCACGGACATTCTCGGCGAGATCCCGTTAGTGGGAGACTGGTTGCTCCAGATTGCCCGTGGCGGAGACGATGTCACCGGGGCGACGTTGACGCGGTTCTTTGGGGTCCATGTCGCAGTGTTGCCCATGCTGGCCACGTTTTTTCTGATCGTGCATCTCGTACTGGTGCAGAAGCACGGCATGAGTGTTCCGATCTCCCAGAAACGAAAAGACTGCCCACAAATGCCGTTTGTGCCCAGCTTTGCCTTACGCGATCTGGTCGGTTGGACGCTGGCGTTGGGATTACTGGTGACGCTGGCATCGGTGTTCCCTTGGGAACTGGGAGTCAAGGCTGACCCGCTCGCTCCGGCACCGGCGGGAATCCGCCCCGAGTGGTTCTTCATGTTCATGTTTCAAACGCTCAAGTACATTCCGGGAAAGGTGTTCTTCATCGACGGAGAGCTGCTGGGCATCCTGATCTTTGCGGTGGGCGGCGCGGCGATGGTTTTGGTGCCGTTCCTCGACCGCAAGGCGCGCCACGAGCAACGCAACCTATTGTTCACCGTGATCGGCTGGGGTGTCATCGTGTATATCGTTGCTTTCACGATTCTTGGGTATCTTTCATGAACATTATGCAGGGGTTTGGCAGCCGGGTTTATTTCATCGCGCTGATCGGCGTGATGGTGGTCCTGTGGGGTCGGACAGTGACGGCGCAAACGGGAAACTCCTGCGTTGATTGCCATGCGGGCCTGACGATCGAACGGCTGCGCACGCCGGCTGCATCGTTTACAGAGGACATCCATTACCAGAAGGAGTTCTCGTGCCAGGATTGTCACGGCGGCGACCCGTCCACCGGACACGATGCCGAACGCGCCCACGATCGTGCGAAGGGATTTCGCGGCGCGCCACGGCCAAGCGAGATTCCGGCTTTGTGCGCGGGCTGTCATTCCGACGTCGAGCTGATGAAACGATTCAACCCAAAGCTGCGCGTCGATCAAATGCTGGAATATCGCTCGAGCCACCATGGAAAGGCGCTGGCCGAGGGGGACGACCACGTGGCGACCTGCACGTCGTGCCACGGCATCCATGGCATCCGGCCCATCGGCGATTCCCGCTCACCGGTCTACAGAACAAACGTGTCCACAACGTGCGGTGAATGCCACGGAAACGATGCCCACATGCGTCCGTATGGAATCCCGACCGATCAGGCGCAGCAGTATCGCTCCTCCGTTCACGGTGTGAAGCTTCTGGACGAGGGCGACCTGGCGGCGCCGACCTGCAACAACTGTCATGGGAATCATGGCGCAACGCCCCCGGGATTGTCTTCGATCTCTCAGGTCTGCGGCGAGTGCCATGCCAACAACCGTGACTTCTTCAACGCGAGTCCGCATAAGGCGGCATTCGCCGAATTGGGACTCGCCGACTGCATCATCTGTCATGGACATCATGACATTCAGTTTTCCACCGATGCAATGCTGGGGGTCGGCGAGGATGCCCTGTGCATCACCTGCCATGCCGAGGGTGATAACGGGTATATAGCGGCGGCCACGATGGCTTCGGCACTGGACACGCTGAAACTCACTCTGGCCGAAGCGCACACCAAAATTCAGCGGGCCCAACGAGGCGGCGTGAAAGTCGCAGGCGGAAGGTTCGACCTCCACGATGCCGATGCCGCCCTCATCAAGGCGCGCACCGCTGTGCATCACTTCAACGTCGAAAAGTTTCGCGCCATCATCGACGAGGGGCTTGCTTCGGCCCGGATCGTCATCGACCAGGGCGATCGTGCATTAAACGACCTGCGCATGCGGCGCGTCGGTCTCGCATTCACGATCCCTCTGATCTTGCTGGTCGCGGTACTCCTCACGCTGAAGATCCGTCAAATCGAGCGCTCCCGGATTCACCGGTAACATCCGCACGGATCAAGTACAGCAAACCCCACTTCGCAGTCCGGTCCCCGATGTCACAGATGGTGATGCAACAGATGTTGATCGCCACGCCCGGCCGTCAGCGCGATGGTCAGAATCAGTACCAGCACCAAAACCGTCACGATGACCGGGAGAACCCAGTCACGCGATGATGTGCTGACCACGGTACCCGGTGTCTCGGGTTGGGCGTTGTCCTCCTCCACGACGGGATTGGGAGCAACGACCGGCGGCGTACGGATCGTCACCAGGGGCAGATAGATCCACCCGTCCCCGTACGTCGGGTGGTGAATCTTGACCCAATTCCGGGTCTTGGCGATGACCGGAAACTCCTGACCCTGGACGGCCTGGCCCAACAAATCCGAGTCGGTCCTCGGTCCCAGACGGACGTTGACCGTCGGCCGTTCGACGACTGCGGTTTCCCGGGCCACGGTGACCTGCGCGATGGCGGATGTCCCGCCGATGATTGCGCCGGATATGACGATCAGGGCAACGATGAGCGCGTAACGCTTCATAGCTCATCACCTCCTTATGGATGCTGATGTCTGACGAAGCAACGCGAGTGCCCCGCGTGTCTCGGCGCTGTCAAAACAACTCGGTGCCGCACAAGCACATCAAACCGCTCAAAGACGCATGGCGGCAAAATCACGAGCTCCGGCGTGTCCGTTGGCCAGATTTAGACAGCCGGCTGTGTGATTTTAGACATCAGCGGCCAATCACATCTGATTACTGAACGAATGGAGAAAACACCGCCTGCGTATCGCGTTCCCCGGCAATGTCATAATTGACCCATTCCGAAATCGTTTCGATCGGCAACGTCTTTGCTCTGAACCCGCGCGTGCGAGCAAACACGGAGGCTGCCATGATCGAATGTCCCACTTGCCGATATCGACTGACTGATACCGAACGGCTGCTGTGCTCCATTCCCGGCGGCCACTACTGTCCGCGCTGCTGGACCAAAATCTCAGACGCAGTCCACGGCGAACATCACGTGACCGCGGGCAAAGATCCGCCGCAAACGACGGAAGATAGACCCGATGAGGATTCAAATCCGATGAGGGGATTCCCGTGGATATAGATCGAGAACCGAAAACTGACGCAAGGAGATATCAATGAAACGCAAAGATCGCATTCGCATCGTCCGCGACCTCTGGCAAACCAGGCGCGACATGAGACTTGAAGAAATCGCCCGCGTCTGCCAGGTCTCATTGCGGACGACGTACCGCGATGTCCATACGCTGATCGAACAAGGCGGCCAACATCATCACACAACCGCCATCGCTCAGTGACGTCGCGTCCGGGGAGACGACCGTGAACCAAAACACCAACAGTATCCCGCGCGTCGAGATCGAATCGGAACTGTGCAAGGGGTGCGATTTCTGCGTCACTTCATGCCCCGAAGAATGCCTGTTCATGTCGGAGTTGATTAATGCGCGCGGGTACCGTTTCGCCGGGTACACCGGACGCGACTGCACGGGCTGCGGGATCTGTTTTTACAATTGCCCGGAACCGGGGGCCATCACGGTCTACAAGAAACACGCGTCTGCGGCGGCATCATAAACCGTGGCTCGGAGGTCCGTGTGGGGAGAGTACTCGTTAAAGGAAACGAAGCGGTGATGAAGGGCGCCATCCTGGCCGGTTGCCGTTCGTTCTTCGGATATCCGATCACGCCCGCCTCCGAGATCGCCGAGACCGCGGCGCTCTTCATGCCGCAGGTCGGCGGCACATTCCTTCAGGCCGAAAGCGAGATCGCGGCGATCAACATGTGCTACGGGGCATCCGGCGCGGGCGAACGCACGATGACGGCTTCCTCTTCGCCGGGGATCAGTCTCAAGCAGGAGGGGATCAGCTACGCGGCCGGCGCCGAGCTGCCGATCGTGATCATCGACGTCATGCGCGGCGGGCCGGGGCTGGGCAACATCGCCCCCGAGCAGGGCGATTACAATCAGATGGTCAAAGGTGGCGGCCACGGCAATTATCGCCTGATCGTGCTCGCCCCCAATTGCGCTCAGGAGATGTGTGATCTGACCATGCTCGCCTTCGAGCTGGCCGACCGTTATCGCGATCCCGCGTGCATCCTCGTCGACGGATTCGTCGGTCAAATGATGGAGCCCGTCGAGTTTCCACCTCCGGTGACGGAGATTCCGGAGCGCGCATGGGCGGTCGACGGCACGGCAGCGACGCAGAACAACCTGATCAATTCGATCTATCTCAGCCCCGACGAACTGGAAGCGCATGTGCGCAAACTCGAGGGGAAGTACGAACGCCTCCGTCGCGACGAAGTCCGATACGAGGAATACCGTGTCGCCGACGCCGAGTATGTCGCGGTCGCCTATGGAATCGTATCACGCCTGCTGGAATCCGCCGTCGACCTCGCCCGTGCGGAAGGGATCAAAGTCGGCCTGCTGCGCCCAATCACGCTGTATCCGTTTCCGACCGATCGCCTCAATGCCCTGGCCGATCAGGTCGAGGGCATGCTGGTCGCGGAATTGTCGACGGGGCAGATGATCGACGACGTCCGGCTGGCGGTCAACGGCAAAGTCCCGGTCGCCTTCCATGGCCGTTGTGGCGGCAATGTTCCCGCCGCCGAGGAACTGCTGGCAGCGATCAGGAAGATGGCGCGCGCGCGCTGCACCGTAGAGGTGGAAAGATGAAAGATGTCCTCGCCAAGCCGGCATCATTCTATGAGCGCTTCGAGCGCAAGCCCGGTGTCGAGTCGGAGGCGACACACTACTGCCCCGGCTGCGGACATGGCAATTTGCACAAGTTTATCGCCGAGGCGCTCGACGACCTCGGCGTGCGTGAGCGCACGATCTTCATCTCGCCGGTCGGCTGCGCCGTGTTCGGCTATTACTATTTCCGCTGCGGCAACATCCAGGCGGCGCACGGGCGGGCCCCGGCGGTCGCCACCGCGGTCAAACGCGCGCATCCCGATTCCATCGTCATCTGCTATCAGGGGGACGGCGATCTGGCTTCGATCGGCGGCAACAATATCCTGCAGGCAGCCAATCGCGGCGAGAACTTCACCGTGATCTTCGTCAACAACGCCATCTACGGCATGACCGGCGGCCAGATGGCGCCGACCACGCTCATCGGCCAGAAGACGACGACCAGCCCGACCGGGCGCGATTCCGCCACAACCGGCTATCCGCTGCGCATGGCCGAACTGCTCGCGATGCTGGATGCACCGGTTTACATCGAGCGCTGCCATTTGGACGAGAGCAAGCATGTGCTGAAAACGCGCGCCGCCATCCGCCGCGCCCTGCAGACGCAGATCGACAACAAGGGATTCTCGATGGTCGAGGCGGTCTCGCCCTGCCCGACCGGCTGGGGCATGGATCCGGTAGAATCGCGTCAGTGGATCACCGACGCCATGGCCAAGGTGTTTCCCGCGCAGGTCTTCTGTGACCGGCGTAAGGAGACGCCTTCACGTACCCACCAACGCATCACCGTTCCGCTGCATGATTATCGTTCCATTCTTGGCGTCGACGGCGACGGCATCGCATCGAACGGTGACGGCATCCGCGCCGAGACGCATCGTATGATCCTCGCCGGGTTTGGCGGACAAGGCGTGCTGTCGTTGGGCATGATCCTGGCCAAGACCGGCATGCTGCGCGGACATCGGGTGTCGTGGCTGCCATCGTACGGTCCGGAGATGCGCGGCGGCACGGCCAATTGCCATGTCGTGTTGTCCAACGAACGCATCGGTTCGCCATTGGTATCGACGCCGACCATGGTCGTGGCGTTCAACGAGCCGTCGCTGCAGAAGTTCGGTCCGATGGTGGCGCCCGGAGGAACGGTCGTATACGACGATTCGTTCGTCACCAAACGCTGGGAGCACAAGGGAATCGAGATTCATCGCATTCCCTTCGCCCGCATGGCCAACAATCTGGGATCGTCCAAATCGATGAACATGGTCGCCTTCGGCGCGATCAACGCGATATTGCGGCTGTTTCCCGAGGAGTTGGTGGCCTCACAGATCGAGCGGTTGGGCAGGGCGGAATGGCGCGAGATCAATCGCAAGGCCTATGGTGCCGGTGCGGCGGCGGTGTCGACCCTGCCGCATTGCGGATAGAGTTGCCGATGGAGACAACGGTGATCAGCGAGCAACCAGCACGATCCGCGCACGAGCCCGGAAATGCACCGGCGCATCAGCCGGCATGGCGCGCCGTCTACAACCGCAAGTGTGTGTCGGCCGATCACGCCCTGACGTTGCTGGAGTCGGGGATGCGCGTCTACATCCATCCCGGCTGCGCTGAACCCGAACCATTGGTCGAAGCAATGATGCGCCGCGGCGCGCACGTGCGCGACATTGAAGTCGTCCATCTGCTGACGCTCGGCACCGCACCCTACATGGAGCCGGAATGGGCCGCCCATTTCCGCCATCGCTCGCTGTTTACCGGCAAGAATGCCCGCGCGGCCGTCAATGAAGGCCGCGCCGATTATGTCCCGGTATTCCTTTCGGAGATTCCCGCGCTGATTCGCAGCGGCGATCTGCCGATCGATATCGCGCTCATCCAGGTCTCACCGCCCGACGAGCACGGATACTGCAGTCTGGGAGTGGGTGTGGAATGCACGCTGTCCGCCGCGCAGAGCGCCCGGTATGTGATCGCGCAGATCAACGACTGCATGCCGCGCGTGCACGGCGACAATTTCATCCATGTCAGCCGCCTGACGTATTGCGTCGAGGAATCACGGCCGTTGATCGAGCTGCCGCGCGTCCGAATGAGCGATCTGCACGATCGCATCGGCGGCCACGTGGCCGCGCTAATCCGGGACGGCGATACGTTGCAATTGGGCATCGGCGGCATTCCCGACGCGGTGCTCCAACATCTGGGCGACCGTCGTGATCTGGGTGTCCACACGGAAATGTTTTCCGACGGCATCGTCGAATTGGTCGAGGCAGGCGTGATCACCGGCACCCGCAAGTCGCTGCATCCCGGAAAGATGGTCGCCAGCTTCGTGCTCGGGTCGCAACAGCTCTTCGAATTCATCGACGACAACCCCGTCGTCGAGTTCCATCCCTCCGATTACGTCAACGACCCGTTTATCATCGCGCAACACGAAAACATGGTGTCGATTAACTCGGCCATTCAGGTCGATTTGACCGGGCAGGTCTGCTCCGACAGCATGGGATACAATATCTACTCCGGCATCGGCGGGCAGGTCGACTTCATTCGCGGCGCCGCGCGCTCGCAAGGGGGGCGTCCGGTGCTGGCCCTGCCGTCGACGGCGCGCAGGGACACGATCTCGCGCATCGTGCCGGTGTTGGATGAAGGAGCGGGAGTCGTCACTTCGCGCGGCGACGTACATTGGGTCGTCACCGAATTCGGCGCGGCGCAGTTGCACGGTCAGTCGATCCGTGAACGGGCGCAGGCGCTCATCGGGATTGCGCATCCGAAGTTCCGTGACCAACTCAGCCGGCAGGCGCGCCAACGCCATCTATAAAGTCGCCCGGCGCCGTGACGACGTCCTCTCCGTCACGCGGGCGCAGACTCGGGACGCCATGATGCGACATTTCAAAACGATCGATGGAAACGAGGCCGCCGCGCACGTCGCCTACCGCCTCAACGAAGTCGTCTGCATCTACCCGATCACCCCCTCGTCACCCATGGGTGAATTGTCGGATGCCTGGTCGGCCGCCGATACGCCCAACCTCTGGGGACTGCCGCCCACGATCATGGAGATGCAAAGCGAGGCAGGCGCGGCCGGGGCGGTCCACGGCGCGCTGCAAACCGGGGCGCTGACGACGACGTTCACCTCGTCGCAGGGTCTGCTGCTGATGATTCCCAACATGTTCAAAATCGCCGGCGAACTGACGGCGGCGGTCTTTCATGTTGCGGCGCGCTCGGTGGCGACGCACGCCCTGTCGATCTTCGGCGATCACTCTGATGTGATGGCCGCGCGCACCACCGGGTTTGCCTTTATGCCCTCGGCGTCGGTGCAGGAGGCGCACGACTTCGCGCTCATCGCGCAGGCCGCAACATTGGCCACACGCGTCCCGTTTGTGCACTTCTTCGACGGTTTCCGCACCTCGCACGAAATCCAGAAGATCGAGGTTCTGGACGATGAGACGCTGCGTACAATGATCGACGAAGAGCTCGTGCTGGCCCATCGTGCCCGCGGGCTCTCCCCCGATCATCCGGTCGTGCGGGGCACGGCACAGAACCCCGATGTCTTCTTCCAGGCCCGCGAGTCGGTCAATCGCTTCTACGACGCCTGTCCACAGATCGTGCAACGCACGATGGATCGGTTTGCGACGCTGACCGGGCGCTGCTACAAGTTGTTCGACTACTTTGGCGATCCCGACGCCGAACGGGTGATCGTGATCATGGGATCGGGGGCGGAAACCGTGCGTGAGACCGTCGCCTGGCTGACGGCCAATGGCGAATCGGTCGGACTGCTCGTGCCGCGACTGTATCGTCCCTTTGACGCCAAAGCGTTTATTGAAGCGCTGCCAACGACCGTGCAGGCGATCGCGGTCCTGGACCGCACCAAGGAACCCGGCGCGCTCGGCGAACCACTCTACCTCGATGCCGTCACCGCGTTGCGCGAACAGGAAACCCGCAACGGCTCGCGCTTCATCGAACCGCCTGTCGTCATCGGTGGACGCTACGGTCTCTCGTCGAAAGAATTCACACCGGCGATGGTCAAGGGCGTTTACGACGAACTGGCCAAAGACGAGCCGAAGAACCATTTCACTGTCGGGATCACCGATGATGTCACGCATCTGAGTCTGGAATACGATCCGGCATTCGCGACCGAACCCGCTGACCGGTTCCGGAGTGTCTTTTTCGGGCTGGGTTCCGACGGCACCGTCGGCGCGAACAAGAACTCGATCAAGATCATCGGCGAGGGAACTGACTATTACGCCCAGGGATATTTTGTCTACGATTCCAAGAAAGCCGGCTCGGTCACGGTTTCGCACTTGCGCTTCGGCACCGAACCGATTCGTTCGGCCTATCTCGTCGAGCAGGCGCAATTCGTCGGCTGCCATCAGTTCGGCCTGCTAAACAAGTTCGATGTTGTGCGCTATGCCGCACCCAATGGTACGCTTCTGCTGAATAGCCCGTATGGGCCCGATGAAATCTGGCACTGTCTGTCACGGCCGACGCAGGAGGCGATTATAGACAGGA
This sequence comes from Candidatus Zixiibacteriota bacterium, assembly GCA_036397555.1. Taxonomy (NCBI): domain Bacteria; kingdom Pseudomonadati; phylum Candidatus Zixiibacteriota; species Candidatus Zixiibacteriota bacterium. The sequence goes on from DASWIS010000020.1 coordinate 44,563, forward strand.
CGTTGCGACTGTTCACGATCGATGCCTACGCGGTTGCGCGTGATGCCGGGATGGGCGGGCGCATCAATGCGGTCATGCAGACTTGTTTCTTCGCGATTTCCGGCATCTTCCCGCGCGATGAGGCGATTGCCCGCATCAAGGATGCCATCGCCGACACCTACGGAGGCAAGGGCGATGAAATCGTCCGGATGAACTACGCTGCCGTCGACGCAACACTGGATCGTCTGCACGAAGTGAAGGTTCCCAGCGAGGCCACCAGTACCGGGGAGCCCGCGGCGGTTGTCCCCGACCACGCGCCCGATTTCATCCGTAACATCACGGCGCCGATGATCGCCGGACGCGGTGATTCGCTGCCGGTCAGCGCGCTCCCATGCGACGGGACCTTTCCCATGGGCACGACGCAATGGGAAAAGCGCAATATCGCGCAGGAGATTCCGGTTTGGGAGCCCGACATCTGCATCGCCTGTGGCAAATGCGCCATGGTTTGCCCCCACGCGGTGATCCGCATCAAAGTTTATGAGCCATCGCACCTCGATCTTGCGCCGCCGACGTTCAAGTCGTTCGACGCCAAGGATCGAGAATGGCAGGGGTTCAAGTACACGATCCAGGTTGCGCCCGAAGATTGCACCGGCTGCGCGCTCTGCGTCGATGTTTGTCCCGCCAAGGACAAAACCCAGACACGCCGTAGGGCGCTCAACATGGAGCCGGTGGCGCTGCTGCGCGATGCCGAAAAAGCCAATTGGGATTTCTTCCTGACACTGCCGGAGTTGGACCGCTCACGGGTCAAGCACGGAAACATACGGCAGTCGCAGGTGTTAGAGCCGCTCTTTGAGTTCTCTGGCGCGTGTGCCGGGTGCGGCGAGACTCCGTACATCAAGCTGGTCACGCAGTTGTTCGGCGACCGCGCCCTGATCGCCAACGCCACGGGATGCTCGTCGATCTACGGCGGCAATCTGCCCACGACACCGTACACGACCAACACCGACGGTCGCGGCCCGGCATGGTCGAACTCGCTGTTTGAAGACAATGCCGAATTCGGGCTGGGGTTCCGTCTGACGATCGACCGCCAACGCCAATGGGCGCGTCTGCTGCTGAAGCAACTCGCCGCCGATGTCGGTACGCAGCTTGCCGACGAAATCCTCAACGCCGTGCAGACCGACGAAGCGGGGATCTTCGAGCAGCGCGCGCGTGTCGAAACGCTCAAGAACATATTGGCCCAACGCGATACCGATTCTGCGCGCCGCCTGACGAGCGTCGCCGACATGCTCGTGAAGAAATCGGTCTGGATTATCGGCGGCGACGGCTGGGCATACGACATCGGATTCGGCGGGCTCGATCATGTGCTCGCCGGCGGCCGCGACGTCAATATCCTCGTGCTGGATACCGAGGTGTACTCCAACACCGGCGGCCAGATGTCGAAGGCGACACCGCGTGCTGCGGTCGCCAAATTCGCGGCCGCGGGCAAACCGGCCCGCAAGAAAGACCTCGCGCTGATGGCCGCCGGCTACGGCAGTGTCTATGTCGCGCGCGTGGCGATGGGCGCCAAAGACGAGCACACGCTGCGCGCCTTCCTCGAAGCCGAATCGTACCCGGGCCCGTCGCTGATCATCGCCTACAGCCATTGCATCGCGCACGGCATCAATATGACCAGGGGATTGCACAGCCAGAAGGCGGCGGTCGATTGCGGGCTCTGGCCGCTGTTCCGTTACGATCCCCGACGCGCGGAATCCGGAGAAAATCCATTCCAACTGGATTCACGTGCGCCGAGCATTCGCGTCAAAGATTACATGCTGATGGAAAACCGCTTCAAAATGCTGACCAAGAGCCATCCCGCATTGTCGGCCGAGCTGTGGAAAGCCGCGCAGCACGACGCCGACACGCTGCGACAGACATACGAGCGCCTGGCGGCCAATGGAGCGGGGGATACGGTGACCAAAAAAACCGATCCGGCCGTCGCAACAACGTAACCCCGGGGAGCGCCCGATGGACCTGTCGACCACCTACATGGGATTGAAGCTGTCCAGTCCACTGGTTGTCTCTGCTTCGCCGCTGTCGGAATCGGTCGACAACATCCGCCACATGGAAGATGCGGGCGCGGCGGCCGTCGTGTTGTTTTCGCTGTTCGAAGAGCAGCTCTCGCATGAGCGGCTCGAACTGTTCCATCATCTGACATTCGGGTCGGAGAGCTACGCCGAGGCGACAAGCTATTTTCCGGAAGTGCCCGAGTACACGCTCGGCCCGGAGGAATACTTAAAGCACATCACCCGCGCCAAGCGGGCGGTCGACATTCCGATCATCGCCAGTCTGAATGGTTTCTCGTTGGGCGGCTGGACCGACTTCGCGCGCCGCATGCAGGAGGCGGGCGCCGATGCGGTCGAGCTGAACATCTATCACATCCCGACCGATCCCACGGTGGCCGCCGAACTGGTCGAAAGCGGCGTGATCGAGATCCTCGAAGCGGTCAAATCGCAGGTCGCCATTCCGGTGGCAGTCAAGCTCAGCCCCTACTATACCGCAATGGCGCATCTGGCGGCACGACTCGATCGCGCCGGAGCCAACGGCTTGGTGCTGTTTAATCGCTTCTACCAGCCGGACATCGATCTGGACCGGCTCGAAGTGACCCCCAATGTCCTGTTGTCTCAGCCCCAGGCGCTGCGTCTGCCGTTGCGCTGGATCGCCATACTCTACGGTCGCATATCGGCGTCGCTGGCGGCAACCAGCGGCATCCATGATGCACCCGATGTCTTGAAAATGCTCATGGCGGGCGCCGATGTGACAATGATGTGCGCGACCTTGATCCGCAATGGCATCGGGCACCTCACGACGGTCAGAAACGACCTCCTTCGCTGGATGGAAGACAACGAGTACGCCTCCGTCGAACAGATGAAGGGCAGCATGAGTCAGCAGCACGTGCACGATCCGGCCACCTTCGAACGAGCCCAGTACATGCGCGCCCTGCAGACCATCCCGGTGTGGCAATAGGATTCTCCACATGTGAGTCTGTCGCCATCGTCCGACACTCCTATATTATCCCGGTTCAGCGCGATCCCGAATCCAGGAAAAATGACGGGATCGATCGCTTCCCTGCGATGAATGTCCTGCGCCTACTGTGGAGTCGTTTCGTCCTCTTTGAACGGGGCCTGACACCCCTTCAGATCTGCATCGTTTATGTCGTACTCGGAAGTGCCTGGATACTGTTCTCCGATCGGGCACTGTTGGCCCTGGTCCCCGAGCCGTCTCTCTGGGCGCGCCTCTCCACTTACAAAGGATTCTTTTTCATCCTGATTTCTGCGGGCTTGCTTTATGGGCTGATCGGCCGCCTGACCTATCAGCTCAGGCAATCAGAAGTCTCACTGGCGGAACGAGTACGTCAACTCAGCTGCCTCTATGAAATCTCCAATGCCGCGCAGGTGCCAAACCGGTCGCTCGACGAGACTCTCACGCAAATCGCCGACCACCTGCCCACGGCGTTTCCCAAACCGAAGCAGGTGTGCGCGCGCATTACCGTCGATGGTCGTGAATATGGCAATACCGCCTCAGCGGACTGTCACTGGAGACAGTCGGCGGGTGTCACGGTGAGAACGCAGGCGCGCGGCACGGTCGAAATCGGCGGCGCCGATGAGCCCACGTCTCTTCACCCGCAGGCGCGCCAGCATGTGGATCGCGGATTGATCGAAGCCGTGGCGCGGGAGATTGCCTCGGTGGTCGAACGCCACGATGTGCGTCTGTCCGAACGGCGATTGCACGAGCAACTGGCACACGCCGACCGTTTAGCGTCCATCGGAATGATGGCGGCGTCGATCGCCCATGAGGTCAACAACCCATTGACGACGATGAAAGCGCTGATTCACGCACTGCGCGACGAACGCCCCACGGATGATCCGCGACGCAATGACTACACGATCGTATTGGATGAAATCGACAAGCTCAAGACGCTGATCCTGCGCTTCATGCAGTTTGCGCGTCCCGGCCAACTCCGGCTGGCACCAATGAACTTGGCCGACACCCTCGGACGCATCGCCGATCTGATCGGTCCCCAGGCGCAAACGAAGAATCTGACCATCGAACGCCACTTTGATCCGGGCTGCGGACAAGTGCGGGCCGATGGCACTCAGATCGGGCAGGTGATACTCAATATCCTGCTGAACGCCATCGACGAAACCCCCGACGATGGAACGATCCGATTGACCGCCGACGCACCGGGCCGCGACACCGTGCGCGTCTCCATCTGGAACTCGGGAGTCGCATTGCCGGCGGATTTGCGCGAGCAGATATTCGAGCCGTTCTTTACGACAAAGGCCGCGGGTACGGGCTTGGGGCTCTCCATTGCCCGTATTATCGTGGAGAAGCACGGCGGCAGTATTCGGGCCGAGGGGCACACGAGCGGGGGTACGAGTTTTTATATCACGTTGCCGAAGTCTCCCGGGGAATCGATCGATGCCGACAATTCTGGTCGTTGACGACGACGCCAATCTGCGCTTCGCATTCGGTCGGATACTCGACCCCAGGAAGTATCGTATTGACGAAGCCGAATCCGGCGAAGAGGCGCTCAGAAAACTCAAGGAGCGCTCGTACTCGGCGGTCTTTCTTGATCTGCGGATGCCGGGACGCTCCGGGCTCGATGTCCTCCCCGCCATTCGCACGCTCAATCCCAAAGTGCCGGTCATCATGATGACCGCCTACGGCGGCACCGAGGACGCCATCGAGGCGGTCAAACGCGGTGCGTACGATTTCATCCTCAAACCCTTCGATGTTGAGGAGATTCGCCGTTTGGCCGAGCAGGCCGACACCGCCTATCGGCTGATGACCCGCGCAGTTCGGATGGAAGTCCAGGATGCTGAACTGCCCGAGGAAGCCGACACGCTGGTCGGCCGCTCGCGACCGATGCAGGAAGTCTACAAGCAGATCGGTCGCGTCGCGTCATCCGACGCGAGCGTCCTGATTATCGGCGCGTCCGGCACGGGTAAGGAACTTGTGGCGCGGGCGATCTACCACCATTCCAAACGCGCCGACAAACTCTTCCTGGCGGTCAACTGCGCCGCCATCCCGGAGGGGCTGTTGGAAAGCGAGCTGTTCGGCCATGAACGGGGCGCGTTCACGTCGGCCGAACAACGACGCCTCGGCAAGTTCGAACGAGCGCACGGCGGCACTTTGTTTCTCGATGAGATCGGCGACATGAGCCCGGTGACACAATCGAAGATTCTGCGCGTGCTGCAGGATGGTGTCATCGAGCGCGTCGGCGGCAGCGAACCGATCACCGTCGATGTGCGGATTGTCGCGGCCACACACCGCGACCTGCCCGACATGGTCGCCAAGGGGACGTTCCGCGCAGACCTCTACTTCCGACTCAATGTCTTTACGATCAATCTGCCGTCGCTCAACGACCGGCGCGATGACATTCCGCAGTTGGTGCGCTATTGCGTGCGCCGCAGCAGCGCCCGGCAGAACAAGTCGATCGAACATGTCCCGCAGGAAACGGTCGCCCGGTTGATGGCGCACGATTGGCGCGGCAATGTGCGTGAGCTGGAAAACGTCATCGATCGCGCGGTCATCGTCACAGCCGGCACGACATTACTGCCCGAATCGATCTCGTTTCAGGAGACAGCACCCCACCCGGTCGATAGCGCCGCAAACGAATTGACAAACGAACATCTGTTGGATCTCGTCTTTGAACGTCTGGTGGCGGCGTACGACGACGGCCATGGCCCGTCCATTCTGACGACTGTGGAGCATGAAATGCTGATCCGCGCACTAAAGTACCTTGATGGAAATCAGGCGCAGGCCGCATCTGTGCTGGGCATGTCGCGTCAGACTCTCCGTAACCGTCTCTCATCGCGCGACGCAGGCAGCGGTAGGAACAATGCGGATACGGAGTGACGACTCCGATTCGACGCAAAGAGACAGAGGGTGACCATGAGTAAGAATGTCGTTCAGAAGATCATCAGTTCGCACCTGGTCGACGGTACGATCGCCGCCGGTGCGCCGATCGCCATCCGTATCGATCAGACCCTGACACAGGACGCGACCGGCACGATGGCCTACCTGCAGTTTGAGGCGCTGGGGTTGGAGCGCGTTCGAACCAAAAAGTCGGTGTCGTATGTCGATCACAACATGCTGCAGACCGGTTTTGAAAACGCCGACGACCATCGGTATCTGCAGTCGGTTGCCGCAAAGTTCGGGATCGACTTCTCGCGACCCGGCAACGGCATCTGCCACCAGGTGCATCTGGAGCGCTACGGCGTTCCCGGCATGACGCTATTGGGGTCCGACTCGCACACGCCGACCAACGGCGGGCTGGGGATGCTCGCCATCGGCGCTGGCGGGCTCGATGTCGCGGTCGCCATGGCGGGCGGCGCATTCCATTTCACGATGCCGCAGGTGGTGCGCGTCAACCTGCTCGGAAAACTCAATCCGTGGGTGGCCGCCAAGGACATCATTTTGGAGATCCTGCGGCAGCGGACGGTCAAGGGCGGTATCGGGAAAATTTTCGAATACACCGGCGAGGGCGTGGCGACGCTCTCTGTGCCGGAACGCGCCACCATCACCAACATGGGGGCGGAGCTGGGGGCAACGACGTCGATCTTTCCATCGGACGAACAGACAAAACGATACCTCGCGTTTCAAGAGCGGCCGTCCGACTGGTTTGCGCTGGCGGCCGATCCCGACGCGGAATATGACGAGGTGCTGACCATCGACCTGTCGGCGCTGGCACCGATGATCGCCCAGCCGCACTCGCCCGACAAGGTCGTCGCCGTGCGCGATGTCGCCGGACTGAAGGTCGATCAGGTCTGCGTCGGTTCCTGTACCAATTCATCGCTGTACGATTTGTTGGTCACGGCATCCATACTGAAGGGCCGTCATGTGCACCCGAACGTCAGCATGACCGTAACCCCGGGATCGCGACAGGTGTTCACCGCCATCGCTCAGACCGGCGGATTAACCGATATGATCGCCGCCGGGGCGCGCATCCTCGAATCGGCCTGCGGACCTTGTATCGGCATGGGCCAGGCGCCGCCGTCGGGAGGCGTCTCGATCCGCAGTTTCAATCGCAACTTTGAGGGACGCGCCGGGACCAAAGACGCCAATGTCTATCTCGCTTCGCCGCAAGTCTGCGCCGTCTGTGCGCTGACCGGCGAGATCACCGATCCGCGCGAGTGGGGAGTGGAGCCGACCGTCGCCCTTCCCGGATCGATTCCCATCGATGATGCGCTGATCGAGAAACCGCCGGCCAACGGCGATCATGTGCAAATCGTCCGCGGGCCGAACATCAAGCCGTTGCCGCAGATGAAACCGCTGCCGGAGTCGATTGCGGCCGAGGTCTTGCTGAAAGTCGGCGACAACATCACGACCGATCACATCATGCCGGCGGGCGCAAAAGTGCTGCCGCTGCGATCCAACATTCCCGCGATATCCGAATTTGTATTCGTGCGTATCGATCCGGAGTTTCCGAAACGGGCCCAGGAAAAAGGCGGCGGAATTATCATCGGCGGCGACAATTACGGGCAGGGTTCCTCGCGCGAACACGCCGCATTGGCGCCGGCCTATCTCGGAGTGCGGGCGGTCATCGCCCGTTCGTTCGCACGAATCCATCACGCCAATCTGATCAATTTCGGTATCCCGCCGCTGGTGTTCGCCGATCCGGCCGACTACGACGGAATGCAGCAGGGCGACATGCTCGAGCTGCGCGACCTGCGCAAATCGCTCCGCACAGGACAGCCGGTCGATGCCGTCAATCGGACACGCGCCGGACAGTTTAAGCTCCGGTACCAACTGACAGGATTCAATATCGAAGTCTTGATGGCCGGTGGATTGTTGAATTACACACGGCAAGGTGCGTCGCGCACTGCAACGACTACGACGTGACGCCGTTTGCAAGTCAATCCACGGCCGGAAACGATGGCGAATTTCGATCCGCCGACGCTACCGTCTCGGGCAACGTTGTCGTACGGAACTCAATGCGAGGGATAAAATAGGTGCTGTCGACGCTCGAAGACGCACTACGATTGATGAAGGAACGAATCAGCGTGTCGTGTTCGCGCCCGGGGCCGGGATCGCTCTCGTAGACCCAGACGGTGACCGCCGTGTCGGGTGTCTCATCCCAGTCCCAGATTCCGAAATTCAGATACGCCATGCACTGGTCGTCTGTCCATTCGAAGCGCGGCAATGTGCGCGCCGGTCCGGGAAGGTTTCTCAGATGACGCAACTCTCTGCCGTCATCGCCGCATATGCGAACGTGCAGATTGCCAACCGGCCCATACTTCCACGGGATCGGTCCCATCCAGCCCCAGTTCGATCCGGAACCATCGGGGTTCTTTCCCTCGCCGTTGTCGTATACGTGCACGAAGTCGATCACGAGAATGTTGTCGCCCTCAGTGATGACATTGTGAAAGCGACGCGTGCCCGCATCGCACATGCCGGCCGCCTCCGCATGCGGCGGTCGATTGTCCGGAGGAACCATGCAGTCGCATCCGTGGCCATACCACGGTGCTGATCTCCCGGCGCACCCTGCGAGCGCAAGCAGGAGTGAATTTACAAGCAGCCGGGAAGGTCTCATACCGATACGGCCTTATACCATCCGCACCGCAAATTGGATCACCCGGTCGATCCGTGCAACCGAAGCTATGCGGGATTATCAGCGACGATTGGTAGCGCTACGGGGATTCGAACCCCGGTTTGATGGCTGAGAACCACCCGTCCTAACCCCTAGACGATAGCGCCACCGCAGCAAGACTCAGCCGCTTCGACGCCCAGAATGGCAAATCGAGGTTGGACGGTCAAGCGGTTTGCCCGGACCACCCGCTCCGTTGAAAAGCGGGTTTCTTGTTATAAAATCGGATTGTCAGAACGCCTTGCGCAGAATCGCGATCTGACCGGCATGGTAGAGATTGTGCTGGATCGCCCCGTGCAATTGCACATAGATCGTCGACTTGCTGCCTGCGGGAATCTGGTCAAGCTGCATGTCAGTCATACTCATGACATGATCCAGCAGCGCGCGGTGCGCTATGCTCAGTTCCTCCTGTGCGCGTGTCCAGGACGAGGCGTTTACCGCCGACACCGCCGGCCAGTCTCGATCGTCGGGGACATCGACCGTGGCGCCGGCGATCCGCTCATGGACGACATCAATCCAGGTCCGCATGTGCAAGACAATCTCCCAGACAGAGTGTCCGTTCGTGATCGGCGCAGCCGCCGCTTGCTTGGGAGCGATCCCCTCCAGTACCTGTGTCACCGACGGCCCGTGCCAGGCACCGCCCTCGAATGCGCGTCTCATCTGATCGGCGATTCGTTCGATCTCAGTCATGGCACTCTCCTCCGGGCATGCGCACGTCACTACGCCCACGGTCGGGACAGGGGACAGGACATTCGGTGCAGGCAGCACGACGTGCCCACCCGCGCGGCATGTTGGTTTAATGATCGGTTTTCATGTCCAATCCGCCACTGGAAATGGCCGCGTGTGTGCAGATGCGCAATGTTGCCCATGCCGCGGCCACGGCGCCGACCGTCCCATACACCAGCATGAGCATCACATCCGTATCCGACAGACCCTGCAGCGAGGCGATAAACGGCCGATCGACGATGATCCGGCGAATCCCTTCCAACCAATAGGTCCAGGGCAGCACGCGGCTGATCGAGTTGACCCAGCCCGGCAGGATATCGAACGAGAACACCGCACCACTCACAAGAAACAGCACGCCGCCCACACCGTCGGGAATGGAGAGACCATGAAACGCGGTCGTCAAGGTAATCGACGCCAACAGCACACCCAGCGCCAATGTCGCGATGCCGCCCAGAAACAAAAGCAGCAGCAGATGAGGTACTTCGGCGGGAGTGATCGACAAGGGCATGCCCATGATCAGAATGCCGAACGTGAGCGTTACGACGACCGCGGTCATTAATGCGATCACCTGGGATAATCCACGCGCTGCCATGTACCAACCGAAACCGATCGGCGCCAGATAGACATAGCGTATCATTTGAAACCGTTCGCGGTCGAAGAACACGATCGTGCCCGTATTCTCCAACGACAGCAGCACCATGAAGAAAAACGCCTGCCCGATGAACAGTTGCGCCATCGACGGGTCATTGGCGGGCTTTCCGGTGACGACCGTGAACATCACGATCAATATCCCCGCGCCGAACAACGGGCGCACCACCTGATAGATCATGAAGACAAACGGGTCGGTCCAGTTTGCCTCAATGGCCCAGCCCAGTTTGACCGCCGCCCAGATCGCCGCCCGGCGCGCCCGCAGTCTGGTCATGCGCTCGGGCAGCGCGACAGCGGTCGTTTGGCTTGACGCGATCATCTCGCTACGCTCCTTCCCTTCCACACGCGACCAATCACATGAATCCCGATGTCGTTACTGCCCCTTCAACGTCAGCCGCCCGGTGCGCTTGCCCAACTCCTCCATGTATCGCAGACCCCTGAGCGCGGCCCAGTTCAGCGCAAACGCCAAGACCACCAACAGCGCCAGTTCCGCGTTTACTGAGAGCAGCGGATTGACCGGCGACCCCGAGAAGATCAACTGACGGATCGCGTCGAGACCCAGCGTCAATGGAATGACCGACGCCGCCGTTGCCACGGCGCCGCCCAGCGACCGCACCGGAAAGTAGAATCCGGTGACAAAGTAGATCGGCTCCTGAAACAGATTCACCGTGTGCCAGACTTGCCGTCCGAAGAGCATAAACAACGACGACGCCAGCATTCCCAAACCGTAGACGGCCGCCATGGTGACCATGAATACGGCAATCAGGAGAAACCAATTGCTCACGGAAAACTGCACGCCAAACACCAGCGTTCCGATGGTCAGCACGGCAGCGGCGCGGGTAGCGGTCAACAGCAGCCCGCCGATGGCCATACCCAACAGGATGGACATGCGCGCCACCGGTGCGATCAGGTACAACTCGAGGTTGCCCATCTCCTTTTCCCAGTGAAACTGCGCCGCCATCGCCCACAAAATGTTCTGCCAGAAGGCCAGCATCGCACCGGAGACAACCACGAATCCGATGTAGGTTTCCGGTGCGCCCATTCCGCGATAGACCAGAGCAAAGCCGAACGCAGCCAACAGCGGAAACAGCACGTCGAATATCAGCCACGACGGTTCGCGGTTGGCGCCGACCACTCGCACGTAGGCGCGTCCCCAGATCGCGCGCAAATTGGTTTGAAGTCGTCCGCTCATGAGGGCAGACCCTCCGACTCCTCGCTGCCGTTGGACAGTCCATGTCCGACGAGATTCAGGAACGCGTCCTCCAGCGTCGGCTCCAGTCGTGACACCACCAGCGATTGCACGCCGCGTTCGCGCAGGCGGTCCGTGACCGTCGTGATGCCGTGCTCGTCCTGCAGAATCACACGGATATGGGTGCGCCCGCGGTCGCCCCGATGTTCCAGCGCCACCGATCTGATCACCGGCAACCCGTCGAGCGGATTGTGGCCGTCGGAAAGCAGCGGTGTCTCGATGCGATACAGGCAATCGGGTGCGAAATCGCGCTTGAGATTGTCCGGTGTGTCGCAGGCCAGCACCCGGCCATGATCGATGATGGCGATACGGTCGCAGAGCGCATCGGCTTCCGCCATGTAGTGCGTCGTCAGGATGATCGTGCGTTCGGCGTGATCGGCCATCCAGCCCTTCACGAATGTGCGCACCTCGCGCGCCACGCCGACATCCAGCCCCAGCGTCGGTTCATCCAAAAACAGGATCTTGGGGTCGGTCACAAACCCCCGGATGATGTTCATCTTTTGGCGCATCCCGGTCGACAGTTTGGAGATCTTCGTGTTGGCGTCGTCGCGCAAACCCAATGTGTCCATCATTCGGTCGGCGCGTTCGCGGACGACGCGTCCCGGGACACCGTAGAATTGCGCGAACATCCAGATTGTCTCGCGCACGGTGAGGATCCCGAATCCGGAATGCTCGCCGCCGGAGACCATGTTAATCACGCGGCGCACCCGTTCCGGGTCCTGACCGACGTCGACGCCGTCGACACAGGCGCGCCCCGAACTCGGCAAAAGCAGCGTGGAGAGAATCTTCAACAGCGTCGTCTTCCCCGCGCCGTTGGGGCCCAGAAGGCCGAACAGCTCGCCCCGATTGACGGTCAGGCTGACCCCATCGAGCGCGACCTTGTCGGCGGCGCCATTGCGTTCCGTGTTGCGGCGACGCCACAGTCGCTTGACGCGCGACCCCTTGAAAACGCGCCGCAAGTCCTCAGTCTCGATGGCCCAGCTCATCTCGATTCCTCAATTCGGATAGAAGTCCAAAAGAAAACCGCCGCCCGTCTGTTGATGGGCGGCGGTGGAAGTTTCCACGAATATGGAAATACCTACACTACGGCCCAACCTTCCCGACAGCGCCCGCGCCGGCGGTCGCTTGTCCGCCCGCATTCAAGGACGCGAGCGTCGGGAGCATGTTTTCGCGGTTATTGATCATTCGACTGTTGGGCCTCCCATCGGACTCATGGGACGATTGGCCATGTATAAATCGTGGCGCCCGCGCTGTCAAGCCGGAAAATCGCCCCGGACGGGACGATCCGGCAACAGCCCCATCGCGGCGAAACCCGGACCGAAGCGGTCGCTGTGCAATCCCTTGCAGTCTCAGAATTGAACATCTGGCGGCAATCGTCCGCAACCCGCTAAAGCCGTTTGCTCACCCGGACGATAAACCTGGTGGGCGCAGGCCCGCAACGTCACTTCACCGACGACGTTTCGATCGCTCTCGGCGATGAGAACACTCCGGCACTATGCACATTCGCCGCATTCAGTACGCTCGCGTGCCCAAGATACGCATGCTCAACCACAACTTCCGCGACGACCGCAATCATCTGGTCGTGACGATGGACGTGGAGGGGTACGATCCGCCGCAGACCAACGGCTTTCTCACGATCTATCGGGCGCTGGCGCGCCTGTTTCCGACGCTGTCGGATCACTCCTGTTGCGAAGAATGGGAGAACACGCCGTTGTATCTGCAGGAAACCCAGGGCGTCTCGATGAAATGGGTCGGCGAAGTGGCCGATGTCGCCCATCTGGTGGAGCATGTGATCGTCGATCTGCAGTGCGCGGTCACGTCGATGTCGCGCTGCTCGGGCGTCACCTGCGGACACCGCGATCCCGAGAATCGCTTCGACCTGTTCGTCGAGTGCGACGACCCGTACGTGGGAGCGTTTTCAGCGCACTTCGCGACGTTTCTGGTCGCGTCGATGTTCGCCAAGCCGCGCCTGTCGCCGCATTACCGCGACATCGTGCAGGCGGCGCACTGGGCGCACACGCAGCCCGGCCGGATCGACCGCGCGGAGTTGGCCGCGGCGCTCGCGATGTGTCCGATCCGCGCGCAGTGGGCGATCAGTGCGCTGGAACGGTTCGAATTCTTCAACGGCAACAGCAGAGGTCACGATGAACTCCGTCGCTAAGAACACCGAGACATCACAGACGGTCGCCGAGCGGAAAGACCGTCACGTCGTCGCGCGCATTCCGGCGGCCGACACGATGCCCGTGCCGATCATCCTCGGCGAACCGGACTACCGGCTCTTCCTGTGCTGCCGGGGACCGGAGACCGGCAAGAATGAGCAGAACGAGCAAAACTGAAAACCAGGCAGTCAGGTCATAACGGCTGTACCGTCGTACAAACACACAATCACCCAGAGGAGGAGGTGACAACATGGGCAAATTCACGTACAACGATTTCCGTTGGCTCGAGAAGACGCCGACCTCGCCGAAGCAGTTGCACGAGGGCGTCTGCAACCTGGTGTTCTCATCGGTGAACACGAAGTGCAAGGTCGAGGGCTGTAACGTGGAGACGGGCGAGTATCGCATCGTGCTGCAAGGCACGCTGGATATGGACAATAACCAGGCCATCTCGTTTGGTCACGGTTTCGGTCCCGGCTTCTAAGAGTATCAGCACCGTCAGTGTCAACCAACACCACCACCGGTCTGTCGCGGTGACGGAGCAGGCCGGTCAAGGGAGGATTCACAATGCCGTACAACTGGACAATCAAGGACGTCTACACGGTCGAGAAGAGCCCGACGTCCCCTTCGCGTCTGCAGTGGAAGATTTCCGAGATCATGTTCAACTCTTCGGCCTGCCGTTGCAAGGTCGAGTCGGTCAACCCGACGACGGGTGAGTATCGCATCGTGCTGCAGGGCACCCTGGACACCGTTGAAGGCAACATTCCCAATTTCAACGGCTAAACAAGCTCTGGATTTCCGATGTCAACGGGGAGACGTCACGCAGGTGGGGTCTCCCCGAATTTCACAACAGCGAACGCCATGGACAGTGAGGATGTAATGGCCACCAGACGCAAGAGTTCACGTACCGCCAAGTCCCGGACTCGTCGGACCGGACACAGTGCCGATTCGGCCAGTCACGCCTTTGGCGGCAACGGCACGACGCGCCGCGCGGTCCGTCGCGGCAGCAAGGGCAAGACGGCCCGTCGCCGCACACGCACCGTCGTGCGGCAAAACAAGCCGTTTGCCGTGAAGGTCAACGGCAAGAAGACGGCGGTCGCTTCGGCTTGGTTTTTCGGCGGCTGAACAAACCCCGTCTCGTCGATTGCACGTCTTTCGCCACCCACAGGACGTGGGCGGTTTTAACGTCCGAATGCCGATTCGGTCGTGTCGTGTCAGGTCTGCCCGCTCTCCGTATCGATTGCCTCTCTGCTCGCGGTTGTCACATACTGTTCTTTGCCGAGCATGTCGGGTTGCCGTACCGGCCCGGCCGGCATGGTGTGCTGAGTGATGACAGTCGACCATCCGACACAACACTGGCTGCCGCGCGCGTTGGCATCATTGCGTCGGGATGAGACGCTGCTGACGGCGCTCGTCATCGGCCCCGACGAACATCCGCGCCTGGGTGAACGGCTGATTGTCGAGGTTTGTCCGTCGCGCATCCCATACGGGCCGCTGTCTGATGCCGCCGCGGCGCTCGATGATTCGTTCGACAGGGTTATCGGCGAGGTCTCCGCGATGATTGTTGAAGCCCGATTGCCGGGTGATCACGCGCATGCGGCGCGTCTGCTGGTCAGCCGCATCGGGCCACACGACACCGCATGGATTTTCGGCGCCGGGCACATCGCGCAGGCATTGGCGCCGCTCCTGACGGGGCTGGGATTTCGCATCCATGTCTGCGACGATCGTGCCGAATTCGCGACCGCCGAGCGCTTTCCCGACGCGTCGCAACGGTTGGTCGATTCATTTCCCCGGATGGCTCGCGCCTGTGCGTCATCGCAGCGACCGTGGGTCGTTTTGGTCACGCGCGGGCATTTGCACGACGAGCAAATCTTGCGCGCACTGCGACACTCCGATTGCGCCTACCTGGGCATGATCGGCTCGAAACGGCGTGTGCGTTCGGTCATGGACCGCTTGAAGGGTGAAGGCGCGGCCGCGGAGTTCATGAATCGTATTCATGCTCCCATCGGTGTGCCGATCGGCGCCGATTCGCCGCAGGAAATCGCGGTCTCCATCGCCGCCGAGATGATCGCAGTCCGGCGCGGCGTTGACGCGGGGCAGCGGCTGTCTCCCGGCGCGACCGCCGACACCTCGGGAATCTCAGAGTTGTGGTCCCGTGTCGCCGAAGTGATCACAACGGGTCGGCCCGCCGTGTTGGCGACGATCGTCGAGCGCAAGGGCTCGACCCCACGCGGGCTGGGCGCGCAGATGGCGGTATTCGCGGACGGCGCCATCGCCGGCACGATCGGCGGCGGTTGCGGAGAGGAAGAGGTGCGGACAGCCGCCCGTCGGTTGCTCGTTGCCGATCAACCTGCGTCACTCCTGACCATCGATTTGACCGGCGATCCCCGTGCCGAAAGCGCCGACATCTGCGGCGGACGCTACGCGGTGGTGCTGGAACGACTTCCATAGAAACTTCGTTGATTTATTGTCATCTCCCACAGGGCGGGCCTGCCGTTTTCGATTGCGTCCGCCGCGCCCAGCGGACACATTCCAGCTAACAGAAGGCTTTGTCCCTTGGTCCTCACCACCGGGGGAGAGGGTTGATGATTTCCGGTCTGATTTGCGCGGCCGGGCTCGGCAAACGGCTCGGCGCACCCAAACCATTACTGCCGCACGAACACGCGACGATGCTCCAGATCGTCTTGGATCGCTATCGTCCAGCCGATCTGAAGGAGATTATCGTTGTGTTGGGTCATGATGCACGCCGTATCGTCGGTGAAATTCGCCTCGATGGGCTGAAAGTGGTTATTAACAGCCGTCCGAGCCAGGGATTGTCCAGTTCGATTCAGCGGGGACTCGCCTATCTCTCGCCGGGCGTTCGCGGCGTGATGATCGGAATGGGCGATATGCCGCTGGTGGCGACCGCGACCATCAATACGCTGATCGACGAGTTTCGAACGGCGCAAAAGGGAATCGTCGCGCCGAAGTACAAGAAACAACGCGGTCACCCGGTGATCATCGATTTGAAGTATCTGGATGAACTGTTGGCGCTGCGCGGCGATGTCGGCGCCAAATCGATCCTGGCGGCGCACGACGATGATGTGCATGATGTCCCCATCGACTCCGATGAAGTCGTCACCGACGTCGATACATCAGAGCAATGGGAGCACGTGCGCATCCGTCTGCCGCTGCCGCCCCCGGTCGAAGCCGACGAGATCTCATCGGATGAGTAGAGGCCGATCGAACGACGCCCCCTCGACACACTCCATCCCCCGTTCCGAATTATGAACACGTTTCGCCAAAGGTCCTCTATTGAGGATCGCGCCCTCATCCGTGGCGGCGGCGAGATGGGATCGGGCGTCGCGTGGCGCCTGCACCGTTGCGGTTTCGATGTCTTAATCACCGAAATCGAGCACCCCACCGCGATACGCCGCTGGGTCTGCTTCGCCGAGGCGGTGTATGACGGCCATCAGAAGATCGAAGGCGTCACCGCCGTCCGAGTTCGCACGATGTCGGAGTGTCAGGCAGCTTGGGAGCGCAACGAAATCGCGGTGATGGTCTCGCCGGACCCGTCACGTCTGCGGGAATTCAAAGCCGACGTTCTCATCGACGCGGTCCTGGCCAAGCGCAACACCGGCGTCGAAATCGGCATGGCCCGGCGCGTGATCGGCTTGGGGCCGGGATTCGTCGCCGGAGACGATGTCGATTGCGTGATCGAGACCAACCGCGGCCCAAACCTGGGGCGGGTCATCTGGCAGGGGCAGGCCGAACGCAACACCGGCGTTCCCGGTGAACTGGCCGGCGAGACGATCAAACGGGTCCTGCGCGCCCCCGGAACGGGCGTGATGGAAACGATCCTGTCAATTGGTGATGAAGTCAACGTCGGCGATCTGGTCGCCCGCATCGGCGACGTTGAGGTCTGCGCCAAACTCGACGGTATCGTGCGCGGACTGATGCGTTCCGGGCTGCCGGTCACTCCCGGCGTCAAGATCGGCGACATCGACCCGCGCAACAATCTGTCCCTCTGCGGCCGCATCTCCGATAAGGCGCTCGCCATCGGCGGTGGCGTGCTGGAGGCGATCTTTTCCAAACCTCCGTCAACTGATTCATAGGCAGTGTCCACCGGCTCAGTGGCGGCGGCGGTGTGGTCCTGACGGTGCCTCATCCGTCGGGGTCACATAAGCCACCTTGATGGGGCCACGTCAACTCCAGCGAGATCGCGTACCTTCGTATTGATGCACTTCAGAGTATCGATCGTTCCTTAAGCAAGCCCTGCCGTCGATCCCGTTTGGGGGACCAAAGGCTTGTCCGCCTCCGGCGGACGGTCATGGCAACTCGGCCGGGGGGGAATTCTTTCCACTCCCGCGGGTATTAGACGTATCTGTGACGCATGCGTGTGGGGGGAAGCCATGCGCTGGAGGCCACGATTGACGCATTCGCACGAAGCCGCATTGGCCGTTCTGATCCTCGTGCTGGCGGTTGCTTGTTCGGAGGAGCGCGCCGCTGATTCCGATGCCGACATCATTCCCCCGGCTGCCATCGTAGATCTGCGTGTGGCAATGGCAACAGACGAATCGATCGAGCTGATCTGGTCACCCTCGGGAGATGACTCATTGACTGGATTCTGCCCATATTATGAAATAGGTTACTCTGTTGATCCTATCAATGAGTCCTCATGGCCGACCACTGATAAAGTGCATGTCCAGATACTGGCATCGGCAGTGACTGACACCGTCACTGAGATCGTATCGGGATTGGCCCCAGCGAGGAGCTACTACTTCGGAATTAAGGGAATCGATGACGCGGGAAACCATTCTGCACTTTCCAACATCGTGAGTGCCAAGACGCAAACTCTTGATATTTCTGCTGACGAGTTCCAATTTGCACCTGGAACGGAGTGGTGTTACGAGGTCTCAGTTATTGTTCCCGACGCACCCGACCTCAATTGTATCGATACCATGACGATTTCAGTTCTCTCAGTGTCAACGAGTGCACTGAAAGAGCAGGTCGCCAGATGGAAGGTATCCTACAGCAGGTGTCCGCCACGTCCATACGGAAATGAAGATATTTCGACGGTATCGCACTTTGCCGACTCCTGCACGTTCGTTTCCGATCGTTTCGGTGATTGGTGGAATCCCCCAATTGTTCGCCGCTTGCTTTTTCCCCTGAAATCCGGACTGAGTTGGCGTGTCCCGTATGGCCCTCAAGGCATGTTTCGCGACACCAACGTAGTGTCTGAAGGCGGAGTTGTCTATTTGCATGGCGTTGGGCTTGATTCTGTGTTCAGCCTGAAAGTGTACTATCGTGCGGATATATTCAATGAGGTAGTATCTCGAGACTATTGGTTTACCCCTGATGTCGGACTTGTGAGAATGAATGCGATGCATTCGGTGTTTGGGGGCTATTCAATGACCGAGTGGAGGCTGATAAGATTCCATTCCCCTGGCATATAGATGCGGCGGCACTTGTCAGTCACCCCGCGCCTGTTGGCATTGCTGTCCTGTATCAGCCCAACTTGGGCGGATTCGTGTGATACGGACAGCACGGATTCGGATCGTCCGGCTCTGGGTAGCTCTGGTTGACGACCTGGCGGTGTGGCCCTGACGGGGCTTTATCCGTCAGGGTTCACATAAGCCACCTTGATGGGCCCGCGTTAAGCCCATCGAGTTCGCGTACATTCGAATTGATGCACTTCAGAGTAGCGAGCGTTCCTCAGGCAAGCCCTGATGTCGATCCCGTTTGGGGGACCAAAGGCTTGTCCGCCTCCGGCGGATGGTCAGGGCCACGCACCCGATTCAGGGGATTGGGCCTATTTCCACGTAATACGGAAAGTGTTCATAATCGTCTAATATCAGGTTTACTACTTCGCGTTTCCGCACATCAATTACGAGGACCGGGCCGGTAGAGTACTGCGTGTTACCCGCGGCGACGTACGCCTTCTCCCCGTCAGGGGTGAACACCATTTCCTGTGCGGACAGCGGTGCGCCATGATCCAGATATCCATAGAGCGATATGCTATCCCAGACAGCGCCCGTCAGCGGGTCGTGGACATAAACGTATCCGGTAATCAGCGGCCAGAGAACGTTGCCACGATCAGCGCGCCAAAGTTCGCACACATCGGGCGTGAAACGTAGATACCCAAATGATGTCAGAATTCGCCGCGACCAAACGAGTCCTTCGTCTTGCAGATTGTAGCAAAATGCGTATGAGGCCTCGGATGATCCACCTAAGCCGTACAACAATGCCTTGCCTGGCTGGATAGCTAATGAGTTCACTTGGAATTGCCCTCCCGGAAACGCGTCTGAAAGATTCCATTGCCCCCATACAGTGCGGTTGCGGTAATCCCAAGCCATGACCTCCCAGCGATCCACGGATGTCCCGCCAAATCGAAGGATTGTATAGGCCAACCCCAATTCCTCATCCAGCACGGGACGCGTCATCGTCGGTGATTCGTTCAAGGTCAGTGAATCCGAGTGCAGGAGTACAAAACCGGGGTATGAGATGCAGTCGATTCTACGCGGATAGAATGCGAGAATGAGGTTGTCGCTGCCGACAAACACCAGTTGTGAAGCGCAGCCAGGCAGTTCGCCGATGGACAACAGTGAATTCGCATCCAATATATCGGGACAGGTAAATGCCGAGCGCCGCAACAGGTACTTTCCATCGGGGGAAACCACCGAACGCGTCAAGGAATTGGCAGAGACTCCGCTGCTATCGATGAGTGAGTCCGTCTCAGTCTCTGCAACAAAGATGCGGCCATTGAAAGATCCGTCGCTGATATAGAGCCGATACTTTTGCGGGGCAGGCTCGAGTCCCCGCTCCGATACGCAGGCGAGCCAAAACGCCAGCGCCGCCAATAAAGCGAACGCGGCCCATCGCGAGCCCCGGCCCTTGGGTCCCTGAAGGCGGTTCATTTGCACTCCGATCTGCGTGGCAATCTATCACGCCCAGATCCTATGTCAAGCGAATCGCGCGCGAATCTGACAGATCGCTCATCGCCGCAATACCACCGAGTCGTCCCGATATTCCCGCCATATTGAAATCGCGGCTCGGCCGCAGCGAGCGACACGCACCGGGCAACAGCGAGCCTTCCCCTCGGCAATTTGTCCCATCTCAGACCAACCCGGATGGATTTGGCGTTTTAAAGTTGATGGATTGCGCCGGGCCTCCGAGCGAAACTGAGGAGCGGAAGACGATGTATGGACCCGGATCAGCAGGCGGGGTCGGCTCATGCGGAACGAATGGGCCGCGACCGTTAGCGGCTATTCACGCCGCGCCAGTAGCTGGGAATTCTGCGGGAAAGGAAGCTGACGGGCAACGAGCGGGGTTGGCGCGATAGTCGATGCCGTTCATTTTGCGACGACCAGCAATCCACGTCGATCTTTCGGAACCGGCCCGGGTCTTTGCCGCCGTCGCCTGGTCTGGCATTGAAGAAGCGGCCCTAATCTGCCAGCCCGATCTTCTCCAAAAACTTCGGCCAGCGCGGGTCGCTGTGCAGATTGGTGAAGACGTCGTGCAGTCGAATCGAATGGATCCCGGAATCGTGCAGCGTGAACGCGCGTTCCAGCCATTCGAACGCCCGGTCGTTTTCGCCGCGAAATGCGTACACCATCGCGAACTGAAATGCCCACTGATCGCCCTCTTTGAGCAACTCCCCAAGCGCGGCCTCCGACTTGGCCGGCTCACCGCGCGCGTGATGGATGATGGCCAGGCTGCAACATCGATATCCCGGCTTCTTCTCTTTCATGGCCTCAACCATCGCATCATCGAGTCGCCCCTGCTGCATGTCGATCCCAGCAAGGATGGCATGTACGCTGGTCAGACCCGGGCTGAGCTCGAGCGCTCTCCGATACGATTCGCGCGCCGCATCGAGCTGTCCGCACCACCACTGGATGCGGCCAAGGTACTTGTGCGCGATCGGATCGAGGGGATCGAGCTCGACCGCACGCCGGGCCAGCCGCGATGCCTCTTCGGCTCGGTCCCGAGTCGCCGCGATCGTCGCCAGTCCGGTCGACATGCGGCTGTCCCCCGGCGCCAGCGAGATGGCGCGGCGAAACTCCTGCTCGGCCTGGTCCCACGCGAACTCAAAACTCATGTAAATCCAGCCCATCATTTCGTGCGCATCCGCGAGGTTGTCGTCGATCGCCAGCGCCCTCAATGCCGCTTCCCGGGCAAGGGCATGGCCTTCGGCCACATCTCTGAAACCGTACCCGGCGCCGATCGCATACACCCGAGACAGCCCGGCCCAGGCCCGTGCGTCATCTGAGTTGATCGCCAGCGCCCGACGGAACAACTCTTCCGCCCGGAAGGCGGCCTCTTCGGTAAACCGCTGCGCGAAATACATTCCCTGCAGATACAGATTGTAACTTTCGACATTGACCTGCTTTGCCGGCGTCGCCATCCCCAGCAACGTGACATTCATGGCTGTCGAGACCGATTTGGCGATATCGTCCTGCACCGCGAAAATGTCGTCGAGCATGCGGTCGTATGTCTCCGACCACAGATGAAATCCATCGGTGACATTGACCAACTGCGCCGTGATGCGCACACGACTGCCCGCTCGGCGCACACTTCCTTCCAACAGCGTCTCGACGCCCAGTTTGTGTCCGATCTCGCGTAAATCTTCGCGTTTACCCTTGAATGCGAACGATGACGTGCGGCCTGTGACTTTCAACCCCGGATTCTTGGCCAGCACATTGAGCAATTCCTCGGAAAGTCCATCGGAGAAATACTCGTTTTCCGGGTCGGCGCTCATGTTGGTGAACGGCAGCACCGCGATCGACGGTTTTGCGGTGCTGGCTGCCGTCTCCGGTTCGATTGCGGTCTGCGCGCGGAATCGCTGCAACTCTTTGGCCAGCTCGGTGCAGTTTGCAAACCGCTTGGACGGTTTCTTTTCGAGACAGCGAAGGACCAGTTTCTCCAATCCCGACGGAATCTCCTTGCGGGATTCGCGCATCGGGCGCGGCTGCTCGTTGAGAATGCTGTAGAGCAAACCCGCCTCGTGATCGGCGTCGAATGGCAGCCGTTCGGTCAGCATCTGATACATCACCACTCCCAGCGAGTAGATATCGGATGCCGCTGTGGCGTCCTGTCCCTGCGCCATCTCCGGCGGCGCATAGGCGAGCGTCCCGACGGTGCTGCCGGTTTGCGTGAGCCGGGCCGCGCCGCGCAAACTGGCGATGCCGAAGTCGAGCACGCGCACACGGCCGCGCTCGTCGACCATGATGTTCCCCGGCTTCAAGTCGCGATGGATGACACCGGCGTCGTGCGCATGCTGGATGCCATCGGCCATCTGCAACGCCAGGCCGATCAACTCATCGATGGTCCGATGTGTCGATGTGCAGTACTGCTTCAGTGTGGAGCCGCGCACATAGGCCATTATGATGAACGGCTTCCCCTCGAACTCTTCGATCCCGTAGATCGTGACGACGTTGGGATGATCGAGTTTTGAAGCCGCCCTGGCCTCGCGCATCAGCCGCTGCTGCGCCTCGGCGACATTCCACAGCGACGACGGCAGGAACTTGAGCGCCACCTTGCGATCGAGCTTCGTGTCGTCGGCGAGATACACCTCACCCATCCCCCCCGCGCCGAGACTTTCGACGATTCTGTAATGTGAGATGGTCTGCCCGATCATGCGTCAACGGCCCTCATTCGGCCACAGCGCGGCCAAGATAGGCGGGGCAGGGGTCGTATACAATCCGCTTGTCGTTGAATAAGTGTCGGCGCCCCACCACTGCCGTCGGAGCGGTATGGTCTTGCAATCGTGCCAGTATGACGAATGCTCTTACGGCTTCGGGCACTGGTTGCCCGCCAGGCAGGGGTTGCAACCGGGGCCGCCGTTGCGGAAGGCGATGTCGACGAATTTCACGACGTCGAAGACATTGACGATGCAGTCGCAGTTGAGATCCAGACGGCTGAAGTGCGGGCAGCAGTCGTCCGTGTAGACATTCGGCGCGTTGCGGAATGCGACATCGACCGCGATGACCACGTCGAACACGTTGGTGACTCCGTCGGCTTTCGGGTCACCGTGGCGCAGGCAGTTGCAGAACTCGCCGTCGCGGCGGTAGAAGTTGACGCCGCCGTCGTTTTCCCCGATGAACAAGTCCCGGTCGTAGTCGCCGTCAATGTCGGCGAACGCCGCCGCCAGCCGCCAGCCCATTGTCGAACCGGGCAGCGAATCGGGCTGCAGCACGAGCGTGAATGAATCGGGGACTGCTCCCTCGGCCGCTGTGTTGCGCCACCAGGCCAGGCCGAACTCCTCGGCGCCGACCAACAGATCGCGCACGCCGTCGCAATCCCAGTCGATGATCGCCGGGAGCGTGAACGCGCGAAACGCGCGCGGAAGCAGCGTCGAAGTGATCTTCGTCAGCGACGGATTGCCGATGCTGCCGGTGTTTTCGTAGTACAGCAGATTGGCGAAGCCGTTGAAATCCCATTCGCCGATGACCAAATCGACCAATCCGTCGCGATTCCAGTCAACCGGGCGCGGCGTCGCCAGAAAATCGACCTGGATGCCCGCCAGTTGGTTGGAGACCAGCACCGGATTGAAGTTGGTCGTTGAGCCGGTGTTCCGCCAGTATTCCACCCGCCCATGGGCGGCGCCGATCAACAAATCGAGATCATCGTCGTTGTCGAAGTCAACGAGTGCGGGCGCCGAGGAAACACCGACATCGATCCCCATGTAGAAGTCGCTGGTCCGCTCGAAGACCGGATCGGTCCGGGTGCCGATGTTCTCGTAGTGACGCAGCCGCCCGTCGGCCGCGCCGATCAGCATGTCGATATCGCCGTCACCGTCGAGATCGCCGAACGCCGGGACCGCTTCGCTGCGCTCATCGATGCACTTGATAATGTTGGAATCGATGATCGCCAGATCGGGCGAACCGGGGAGACCGTCGTTGCGCAGGTACAACAGATTGTCGATGTCATTGGCGCCGCCCGCGCCAAGCACCATGTCCAAGTCACCGTCGTTGTCCAGATCGCCGAATGCCGTATGGTTGAAACCGAACGTATTCAGGGGCAGATACGCCTCGGAAAGCTCGGTGAGATCCGACGTATCGACCGTGCCGAGATTGGCGAAGTAGTAGAGGTTCGTGTTGTTGATGTCGCCATAGAACAAATCCAGGTCATCGTCATCGTCCAGATCGGCAAAGCTCAGCGCCGAAAACCCGTGCTGCGGATTGTCCGGTGTCTTCAGCCCGCCGGGGAAGGCCAGCACGCTGTCGTAAAACGTCGAGCCGAGCACGAACGATGGATTAGCGGAGTCGCCGTCGTTGCGGTATTGCTCCAGTTGTCCACTGACATTTCCGTAGAAAAAATCGTAGTCGTTGTCATTGTCCAAATCGGCGAAATCGCCGGTATTGTTGAACGCCGTGGGGAATCCGCCGAAGGTCGTGCTGATCAGAGTGAAGACGAGGTTCTCGCCGACCGAATCGTTGCGCCAATAGGCCGTCTGCCCGTTGCGCGCATCGCAGAACAAATCGAGGTCGCCGTCGGCATCGATGTCGCAGAACCGGTGCCACGTGCCGACATCCAGCCCGCCGAAGCGGTCCGACCCAACACTCCAGAGCGGCTGCGACACGGTCCCGACGTTACGGAAATAGCCGAGGATCCCCTTCGATTCACCGACAAACAGATCGAGCAATCCGTCGCCGTCGAAATCCACCAGCGAGGGTTTGGGGCTGTTGATGCCGCCCCAGTACGGAAAGGGGATCGTGTCGCCGTCGCGGATCACCGGCCACGGGGTGATCTCGCGCGTGAACTGGCCATGCGCCGGAATCGCCGCAAACAGCATGACCGACAAAACTGCACCCTGTATGAGTTTTCGCATCACGGCCGGTAACAACAAGTGGGGCAGTGCCAATTTACCTGCGATGGCACCTTTTGTCAATTGACCGCTTCCGGCGGCCCACACATAGTAGCATCGGACAAAGCGGGGCACCGCATCACCGTGACTCAGTATCGTATCCGGACACGCTGAACCCGCCCTCGGGTGACCCCGTGAAACGGTCCCTTGAGATCCGGTCTCTCTCAGTTGCGGATCGCGTCCGTCAGCGAGGTTTTGACAAACGCTGAACATCTTCTGACGTTGATTGAAGATTCGCCGCATTTGTGACAGCCATGGACTATCCTATCTTCGATCCCGGTCCGATCGGACCATCCACTCTGATCGCCGTCATTGCGATCTTGCACGTGGTGATCGCACAATTCGCAGTGGGCGCGGGCATTGCGACTCCCTGGCTGGAGGCACGGGCGCATCGTCGCGGCGATAGGGTCCTCGCCGGTTTTCTGCTGCGTTACGCGCGATTCCTGATTCTGCTGTCGTTTGTCGCCGGTGCGGTGACCGGAGTCGGCATTTGGTTCGTCATCGGATTGATCGCACCCGAGACGACCGCGCTGCTCCTGCGGCAGTTCGTCTGGGGCTGGGCGACCGAGTGGGTCTTCTTTTTGGTCGAGATCATTTCCGGGTACGTGTACTACTTCTACTGGGACCGTCTTCCGACCAGGACC
The DNA here is from genome assembly GCA_036397555.1 of Candidatus Zixiibacteriota bacterium. Lineage (NCBI taxonomy): Bacteria > Pseudomonadati > Candidatus Zixiibacteriota > Candidatus Zixiibacteriota bacterium. The sequence continues at coordinate 70,439 of DASWIS010000020.1, forward strand.
CATATCAAAATCGGTTGGGTCTATGCCGTGGCCGCCTGGGGATCGCTTTTCATCATCAACGGCATCCTCACATTCATGCTGACACCGGGAGATTGGCTGACCACCGGATCGTTCTGGGACGGCTGGCTTAACCCGACCTTTTGGCCCTCGCTGGTGCTGCGTACGATCTCGTCTCTGGCCCTGGCGGGATTGTTCGTCGCCATTGTCGCCAACATCGACCGCACACTCGACCGCGAACAGAAACGTCATGTCATCAATGAGGGCTCAATCTTCCTGGTGCCGCTGGCGTTGATGATCCCGGTCAGCGTTTGGTTTTTCGCACAGTCCCCGCACCAGGCGGGCGGTTTGGTCATGGGCGGCGCGGTGGCCATGTCGCTGTTTTTTGCATTCGGAATCGCTGCGTCGACATTGATCGGGCTGTACGCATACTTCGGACTGATTCGCAACAAACGGTATGTCAGTCTGGAGACGGCGCTCCTGCTGGCGGGAATCGCCCTCGTCGCAACCGGCGCCATGGAGTACGTGCGTGAAGGAATTCGCAAACCGTATGTGGTCTACGATTACCTGTACGCCAATGGTTTGACGCGCGCGCAACTGGAACGCTTCGATCGCGAAGGATTCTTCAGCGAGCCGATGGTCGCCGCTGACGGATTTGAACCGTCAACAGCTACAAGCATCGAACGCGGACGGGTCATCTATAAAATACAATGCCAGCGCTGCCATGCCGTCGATGGATACAATGCCATCCGTCCGCTGATCGACCCGTGGACCATCGAAATGATCCGTGACAACACGCGGCAACTGCATCGCCTCAAACCGTTCATGCCCCCGTTCGGCGGCACCGACTCTGATCTGGAGGATCTCGTCAGCTACCTGGCATCACTGCGGTCCGAGCAGTGGCGGCAATTGGATCGGACAGGACCGGCGGAGGACTCGCAATGAACCCGAATGCCCTGCCCGCGCCGCCGGCGCTGTTTGTGACGCTGCTGGGCGCGACATTCGTGTTGCATCTGGCAGCGCTGGGATTGCTGGTCGCGGCGATCTGGACTCGGTTCGGCGCGGAATGGAGCGAAGCGGGCAGCTATGCGATCGAACCGATCCACCGCGCGGGTATCGTTGGGTTTTCGATGGTGATCACACTCGGTGTCCCGCCGCTGCTGTTCGTGCAGGTGTTGTACGGCAAATACTTCTACGGCTCCTCCATCGGCATCGGGTATCCGTGGCTGGCGATCGTCGGGTATCTGATGATCGGATTCTACTCGCTGTATCTGTCACGTTGGTGTTGGGATCGCCACAACGGTCCCTCGGCAGGCGGAAAGCTGTTCTTGATCCTGACGGTCGCATCGATGATTCTCATCGGGTGGACCTATTCCTGGAATCATCTGCGTTCGTTGTCGACCACGCCGTGGGAATGCTCGGTCACCGCCGCCCAAGTGATGAGCCGTTTGACCGGCTATCTCGGCGCGATCCTGACTGCATCCGCCGCATGCCGTGTCTGGTTTGGACGCGGGTGGCGCACCGCCGTGCCGATACAAACCGGCGCGGCCATCGCCTTCATTGCGGGCGGTGTCCTGGCACTGTATTGGGCGATGACATCGGCCCATGCGACGGGTTCATGGGGATGGGCCGGGCGGCTTTTGCAGTTGGCCGGAGCGCTGGTCTCGATCGGCGCCGGTGTCATCGGTTTGGTGAACCGGGGAATGCTGCTGCGTCTGTTGGCACTGTTGTCGGGGTTCGCTGTTTTATCGGGGATGTCGCTGCAGCGTGAGTCATACCGGCTTTTGGCGATCGGCATCGAGTACGATCCCGCCTTGCGGCCGGTCGATCCCCAGTGGAGCCCGTTGGCGATGTTTTTGCTGGCCGTCGTGATCGGAATCGGCGTCTTGGCGTGGCTGCTGCGGCTCGTACGTCAGGCGCAATCGCAAAGTACCCTGTGACCGTCATAACTGTCCGCATGCCCGCCACGACATCCCTCGATCGCTTCCGCACAGTAGCCGGCGCCGTCGAAACATCAATCCTCATCACCGCATCGAAGTTCATCGCGCGCCTGAGCCCGGCATCCGGCATCGACGATCACGAAGCGGCGCTGAAGACCGCACGCAGCCGTTTCCCCGATGCCTCGCATCACTGCTGGGCATACCGATTGGGCCGACCCGATGTTCTGATTGATCGATCGTCCGACGCCGGAGAACCCAATGGCACCGCCGGACGTCCCATTCTGGATGCGCTTCGCAGCGCACAGTTGGAAAACGTCTCCTGTATTGTGACGCGCTATTTCGGCGGCACCAAACTCGGGACCGGCGGCCTGGTCCGCGCCTATGGCGATGCCGCGCGCGCAGCCATTGCTGAAGCGAGCATCGTCGAACGCACAATCGTGCGTGAGATCAGCTTATCGTTTGAGCACTCCGCCACCGGCGCGGTCTACCGCGTGCTGGAAGAGTTGGGGCTGCACCTGCGTCCCGGTCAGTATGACGAACGCGCCCACGGCACCGTGCTCGTGCCCCTGTCACTGTTGCGCACGCTGATCGACCGGCTGGAAGCATCGGCGAGGGGGATGCACAAGATCATAACAGGAAAACTGGAGCTAATCTGACATCACGGCAACGCAGAAGTACGGGCGCGGTCTCCGCACCCCGCCGTGCGGGCGAGTATCTCCATGCAAAGGCGTCCTAAACGGGCTCACATGCACGGATTGCAAAACACCATCGCCGGGTTGCCCGCACGGAACGAGACGTCGACTAAAGCAACCACATCAAAGACGTTTATCACGTCGTCGCAGGTGACATCAGCCCGATCGTACGGGCAGGTGACTTCGCGCGGCGCGGGCTGACCGCTGCGGAATGCGTAATCGACACACGCCACAACATCGAAAACGTTGTAGACGCCGTCACGGGTGATGTCGCCGTGCGGGTCGCCCGGGCTGCCGCAGTCGCACTCTTCGTGCGTGTCGAAGTACACATCGCCGCTATCGTCATCGTCGACTCCGAAACGGAAGTTGTAATCAAAGCTCGTGATCTCATACTGCCCAGGCACAGGATTGGGGATACGCAGTTTGACGTAACGGACGGTGAATGCCGTGTCGGGATCGAAGACAACCGGGATCGGAACACTGCCCAAGCCCATCTGCGACGGCAGAGCGTTTGCATCCTCGGCGATTGTGAGCGTGTGTATCTGGACGTTTTGCGCTGACCACCAGACTTCCCAGGCAGGCGGAATCGCGCCGTCTTTCCAGTCGATGGTCACGCCTCCTACGGGATATGGGTAGTCGGCCAGCAAATCGACGTCGATTTCGACATGACTGCCCACCGGGTGCATACCCGCGGGGATGGTCCACGACTGGCCCTCGCCGATGGGAATGGACGCTCCGCCCAGTGTTACCAGCGTCGAATTCGTCGAGATTGATTTCTGCGCCGATGTTGTGGCAAAGTACGCGGCAAACTTCCCCATGCCGGTCGAGTCCTCGTCTTCATCCTGATCAGGCAGTACCAGATTGCCAAAGTACGGACCGATCCGTGTAATGATCCGGTCGTCGTCGCAATAGGGATTGCCGTCGTCGTCCAGGTCGATCCCCCAGCCGCGAATCTTGTAGACGTACGAGTTCTTGAGCGAGACATCTCCCAGTGTCGTGTATTGGAGGATGTCCCGGTACCATGTCGTGCGGACATGCGCCCAATCGGCGTCGGAACCGTACACATCGGGGCCGCTGTCGTAGGCGATGTTGCCGTCGATGACACAGACATCGATCTGTCGCACGACGCCGTTGAGGTAATGCACAATGATCGAGTCGATCAGTTGGCTGTGGCCTATGCCGTCGGTCTCAATCCACTCGCCGGTGAGCGTGTCATAGCTGTCGAGAACCTGGTATGCGCCGGGGCAGGGACCATTGACGCCGGGGATGAAATTTTCGTAATCGAGACGGCTGCCCCACGCCCAGCGACCGTGGCTGCCGTCGGGTTCCAGCAAGTCGCCGAAAATCATCTCGATCTGGTACCACTCCCGCAGTTCCTGGATGCCCCAAACGTATTTGCTCGGATGCATTTCCGACACGTACCCGTCGTTGCGCGGCACGTCGACCACATTGTGCCAGTACCCGATGACTTCGGTGCACCACGAGCTACGGGGATACCGGTCGATGAAGTCGGGGTCGTAGTGGGCCGCATGATGCGCGGCATCGGGACTTGTCAGATATAGCTGCATCTGCCAGTACGGTTGGCCGCCATGTTCGATGCACGACGTGGTCGTGCCCAGTGTGCGTTCCGCGACATCGGGCACATTGGGCAGAAAGGGCCCGAACAGCGGCCACTCGCCGCCGGAGACATAGCACGGGCACTCATGCATGTCAGGAACAAAATCACCGCCGATACAGTCGCTTGGCGTCGACGTGGGTCGCAATACAAACGCAACCACCGCCATGCTCAGGAGCAAGCTTGGAGCGCGCATTGGAACTGCCTCCTACTGTGGAACTGTCGAGGACGCCGCTGCGAGATGGCGGGCGCCGGTGCGGGCGGCGTGGTGATGCCAAACGATCTTAATTATAGTCTAACGAATCGACTAATCGTTGGCAAGCTATAGCAACCTCATTGCAGATAAACAGCTTTCAGTACCGCCTGTAGGGGCACGGCGCGCCGTGCCCCTACAGATTGTGTGAGGCGCACTCTATAAGCACGGATTGCAGAACGCGAGCGCCGGATCTCCGGCGCGGAACGCCACGTCGACAAACTTCACCACGTCGAAGACATTGGTGACGCCATTGCAGTCGACATCGGTACGCTCCCGCGGACATCCTGCATCCGTGACCGGCGTTCCGGCGCGAAATGCGACATCGACCGCGACGACGACATCAAAAACGTTGACCACCCCGTCACAGACCGGGTTGGGGGCCGGATCGGCAAAGCACGGCAGACAGTCGCACGAGCCGCTGCCGGCTGCACCGTACCAGAATCCGATTCCCGCTTGGTAGTTCTCCGACATCGCGCTGCCAATGGCCGATTGTCCGATCGATGACGACAGTTTATAGCTTGGCGACATCGTATTAATCGCGCCGCCGCCGTTGATCGACTGCCAGGGGATGTCGTAGTTGGCATTCGCCTCGTGAACTGTTGCGGGCGGAGCCGTTTGATTCGACGGCGTCACACTCTCCGGCGCAACCGCCGCATCATTCGCAGGCTGTTCGACAGCGGATGTGGTCGAAGTTGCGGTGCTCTGATCCACGGTGGACTCCTGCTTGGGCGTCGCCGCCAGAAGCAAGAGTGACAAAGCCGGAATCAAACTCCCGACTGCGATCGAGATCGGTTTTGAGTTTTTCATCGGGTGTCTCCCATCGACGAAACCTCGTGTCCATCTGCCAACCGTGCCTCCAATGCTTCGATGCGCTTCTGTTGTTCCTTCAGCCTTTCAATTTCCGCACGTTGAGATTCAAGCTGACGCCTGAGTTCCTGATTCAGCGCGTAGAGCGCTTGGATTGACGCAAGCGCCACACCATCGGCATCAACCGAAGTGATGTGTCGGTCGTCCTCTCCAACTTCGAAGGCAGCGTAGAAATCTTGAGCCATGGGCCCGATGTGCCTGATCTCGGCATCTTGGCTAATGTATCTCCAAGTTGACATTGGCATGGCGGCGACTTTCTCAAGAATGGATGCGACATCAACAGATTCTATATCGGCCTTAAGATTTCTGTCAGAGAGAGACGACCAAGACCCTCCACCTGAAGCAACTTGAACTCCGGTAGATGGCGTACAACCGCTTACTCCCGTGACAAAGCGAACCCCTCCTGTCGCTCGAGCAGCGAATTCGTTACTAGCTATGGATTGGAAAAAGCAATTCAGGGAATCAGCCCATAGGAATGTTCCTCCGTGAGAGGCAAGTACTTCCGTGTTCCGTCCAGCTGCCAAGGAATGGGGAGCGCGAATGAGGTTACCATCCCCGCCCGGAACGGTCGAGTATCGGGCGTTTGCGTAGATATGGTTGGAGCCTCCTCCTATCGCCGCTGCGTCTGCCCCAGCATCGATCTGATTACCGAAGCCGCCCGCGATCGTGGCACCTGTCACGCCGGGATCAATGTCATTCTGATCGCCGCCGCCTATGACAGATAGTTCTCCCTCATTGACGCAGTGAGATCCGCCGGCAACTACTGACGCGATTGCGATTGCTTGGTTGTTCCAGCCGCCGCCTACACTGGCGTACTGTCCAACCGCCCGATTGCCGTTTCCACCACTGACGGTGGCGGATGATCCGATTGATAGATTGGAGCGTCCTCCCCCGATCGTTGAATAACCGCCGGAGGCCGAGTTTGAGTCGGTCGCTGTGAATCCACCGCCCCCACCAACAGTAGAGTAGTCACCCCGGGCCCTGTTATGCATACCACCACCGATTGTCGACCACTGTCCACTCGCGGTGTCCGATTCTCCGCCACCAATCGTGCTGTAATTGCCGATTGCGGCGTTGAAGGTCCCACCTCCCACTGTCGCAATCGTGCCATCTGCCTTATTGACACGTCCACCACTTATCACGGCAAGTTCACCACTCGCAACATTGCCAAACCCGCCGCCGACGGTCGCGTGGTTATTACCGGCAATATTCCGTTGGCCGCCTCCGACAGCAGTGTACTGACCATGTGCGGAGTTTGAATCCGAGGGTGTACCCCCTCCGCCACCACTGATGACAGAGTAATCCCCACGGGCATTATTGTTTCCTCCCGCGACAAATGCGCCGCTACCTGTATTTGCATGCCCGCTTCCAATGGTGGCTTTCGCAGTGGCCCTGATTTCGCCATCCACATCAAGATTGCTGGCGATCGAGACATCGCCCGTGATGGCTCCGCCGGTGGAGCCGTCCACCGTCGCCACGCGATGCGCGTACGGGACTGTGACGAACCGAATCCGTGGGATCATCTCACCGTCACCTTCGACATCGATCCCCAGCCAGCGGTCGCTTGCGGAGAAAATCGACTCATCGAGTGCCACACTGGTTCCTAACAGGACATTGAAGAGTCCCAGCGCGTCGGATGTGATATTCTGGGTTTCCTCCCAGACGGGCAAACCGCCCGCCGGGGTCGGGTAGATGCGAAAAGTGACCGAAAAGGTCCCGGTCTGTGGATCGCCGTCGCCGTCCTTGAGAATGCCTTGATAGTTGATGAGCGACGGGACAGCGGCTTCGACGACGCCAGTCGTCGCGACCAGAATGGCCATCGACACCAACACCGCGTACGACACAAATCGCACTGTGTGTTTCATAGAATTGCCTCCGCGCTGAAAACGATTCAGCAGTAATGTTTTGTTGGTCCAGATCGCGAGAATCAGGCTCTGGACGGGCCGTGGGATGACGATGAAAAGTTACACAGGAGAGTCGGGTAACGCAAGGGGCTAACCCACGCATAGTCGGTCAATCCGGCACAGAAGCGCCGCACGCTCTCACTGATCCAGTCTGGAAAACCGGCCGTCTATCCCTTTCAAGGGGGAGAATGAGCTGCGGAAGCCATTGCTGCGCACAGGAATGCGCTACCGGGAGACTAATTCATCATTCGAAGGATCTTGTAGTAAGCATCGCGGGCGGGACGGTATTTCGGATTCAGTTCCAAGGCGCGGCGGTATTCGGAAAACGCTTTGTCGAAGGCGTATTTCTTTTCGAAGGCGCGCCCGAGATTGAAGTGAGCGAAATAGCGCGGGTCATAGCGCCGTGACTTGACCGCGCGACGCAGGTAGGGGATCGCTTCATCGATCTCCCCCTTCTCCAGCAGATACGCGCCGATGTCGTTGTAGGGATTGCCGTAGTCGGGATCCAGCGAGATCGCGATTTTGCAAAACTCGATCGCCTGATCGAAGTCGCCCAACAGCGCCAGCGACCAGCCAAGGTAGGTGTACGCCTCGGCGGTGGGATACATCTTGATCGACCGGCGAAAGTAGTGCGCCGCGTCGCGATTGAACTCCATCTCCAAAAAATCCAGGCCCATCGCGAAGTACTTCTCGGCAAACTGCATGCGCTTGCGCCGCGTCATCGACATCCGTGGCTCCCTCAGTATCCGGCCTAAAACTGTCGCCGGTACAAGTAAAGATATTCCCAGACCGGGAGGTATGCAATCAGCAGCGCCTTGGTGATGAAGAGATGAATACCGGCAGCGATTCGGCGGGCGCGACAGTGCTGCGCCTAACGATCGGGCCCAAATGTCAGAAGGAGTTCCCCCCTCACCTGGGAACTCCTTCCACCCCACTTCGTCAGCGCCCCTTCACCGCTTTTGCTGACGACTCTGTCTCCAGAGTCTGACTTGGGTACTAACAATCGACGTGCCAATCGGCCCGACCCGGCGAAGAACATGTAATCTGTTGTCTTGTTGAGGATTGCGAGGAACGGTCATCCGTTGAGGAATCACCTGAAAGCGCGCCGAACGCAGTCTTTGCGTCGAAGGTCTGGCTGCTGCGAATCGAGAGCGGTAACCCGTTGTTAATAGTCGTGCCCGCCCGGCGCACAAGCTGCGACGCAGAAACGCAGCTTCGCACAAAGTCAGGTCGATTAGACCACTCGACTGTTTGCCAAGACGCTTGTAACCGTGCGATCAACCGCGTATTGTCGATGGGATTCCGATTGAGGAGTGAAAATGACACCTGACGTGATGATTTGCGAAGGAGCGCGGACTCCATTCGGGGAGTTTTGCCGCTCGCTGAAGGATGTCTCCGCCATCGATTTGGGCGCGCACGCCGCCAAAGCGGCGATGGCCAAGTCCAATGTCAAACCCGAGACCGTGGACCATGTCATCATGGGCAACGCCACTCAGACATCCGGCGATGCGTTGTATGGCGCGCGTCATGTCGGCCTCAAGTCCGGCGTGCCGATCACTACGCCGGGGCTGACGGTCAATCGCATTTGCGGGTCGGGCTTGCAGGCGATTGTCTCGGCAGCGCAACTGATCCAACTCGGCGATGCGCAGATCGTGCTCGCCGGCGGCATGGAAAACATGTCGCAGACCCCGCATGTCATCCGTGGCGCGCGCTGGGGCATCCCCTTGGGACAAGCGCCGATGGAAGACCAGCTCTGGACGGCGCTGACCGATCCCTTCTGCGGATTGAACATGGCGCAGACCGCCGAGAAGCTTGCCGAACAACATGGAATCACGCGACGCGACGCCGATCAATACGCGCTGCGTTCCTTTACCGCGGCTCAGAATGCGCGTCAGAAGTGCTGGCTCTCCTCGGAGATCGCGCCGGTCGAATTGCCGGGACGGAGAGGCGAGACGATCACGATCAAAGACGACGAACATATTCGTGAGACATCGCTGGAGCAATTGGCCGCGCTGAAGCCGGTGTTCAAGAAGGACGGGATTGTCACTGCCGGCAACGCCTCCGGCATCAACGATGGCGCGGCGGTGTTGGTGATCGCCTCAAAGCAAGTGGCCGAGAAGCACGGATTGAAAGTCCTCGGACGTCTCGTTTCCTATGGCATCGCCGGTGTTCCGCCGGAGATCATGGGGATCGGCCCGGTCGATGCGATCAAGCTGGCATTGCAGCGCGCCAAGCTCGACCTCAGGGACCTCGACTTGGTCGAAATCAACGAGGCATTCGCGGCGCAATACCTCGCCTGCGAGAAGGCGCTCGGCCTCCCGCGCGAAAAAGCCAACGTCAACGGCGGCGCGGTCGCCATCGGCCATCCACTCGGCGCCTCGGGCGCGCGGCTGACGCTCACGCTCTTGTATGAAATGCACCGCCGTGGATCGCGCTACGGCTGCGCCTCGCTCTGCATCGGCGGCGGCCAGGGCATCGCCGCGATTTATGAGCGGGTGGGGTAGCGCTTTGTCCGACCGGCACGTATGAAAGAACGCAACAAGCCGTTAGCGAACGCGCCATTCAGCTATCGCCCGCTGAAAGGCAATCGTGTGCAACTGCTGTATGGGGGACGGGTTGTCGTAACTCTGTCGAGTGCGGAAGGCGCGAAGTTTCTCACGAAAGTCGCCGCGTGTCCGCCGGAAGACGCACAACTGTTGCTGGCGCGTGCGACGAAAAACTTCAAGCGCGGCAACGAACGGCAGAAGCAGAACTAGGGATCGCCGTCGCAGCGACCGGCGAAAGCTCCCAGCCCAGTCCGGTAGGGGCACGGCCCCGCAAGCGGGATCTTCGACGCGCCGTGCCCCGATGGGACTTGTCAAAACCTGACAACAATTGTCAACACCGCACTTCTCCACTCCACAACTGACGCGCTTCCGTCGTATTTTGGCCCTTGGTTGGTTTTGGGAGGGCGAGGGTTCTGCCGAGCCTAAAGCGAGGTTCGGTAAAACCGCGCCCTCCCAAGGCAGATGAATCGTGACATGAATACGCCCGAAGGACTCGACAAGATTTTCAAACCCCGTTCGGTGGCGGTCATCGGTGCGACCAGCCGTCCGGGGACCATCGGGCGCGAGCTGACCCACAACCTCATCGCCTTCGATTTCAAAGGCAAAATCTTCCCGGTCAACCCGACCGCACAATACATCCACTCGATTAAGTGCTACCCATCGGTGCTCGACATTCCCGATCCGGTCGATCTGGCGATGATCGTCGTGCGCCGCGATCTGGTTTTGGGAATTGTCGAGGAATGCGGGCAGAAGGGTGTCGGCGGGATCGTCATCATCACCGCCGGGTTTCGCGAGACCGGAGCTGAGGGCGCGGCGCTCGAAGACCGGATCATGGAGCGCTGCCGTCACTACAAGATGCGCCTGATCGGTCCCAATTGCTTTGGCGTCATCAACACCAATGAGTCGGTCTCGCTGAATGCGACTTTTGCGCGCACGCCGCCGTTGCCGGGCCGGATCGGCTTCATGTCGCAGTCGGGGGCGCTGGGCGAGGCGATTCTCAATCACGCGCGACGGTTGGGCATCGGCTTTTCGATGTTCGCCTCGGTCGGCAACAAGACCGATGTCTCCGGCAACACGCTGCTGTCATACTGGCGCGACGATCCCGACACGCAAATCATCCTGCTGTATCTCGAAAGCTTCGGCGATGCGGAATCGTTCACCCGCATTGCGCGCGAGGTCTCGCGCAGCAAGCCGATCATCGCGGTCAAGTCGGGCAAGACCTTCGCCGGGGCGCGGGCGACCATCTCGCACACCGGGGCGATGGCCGGGCACGACATCGGCGTCGATGCGCTCTTTGACCAATGCGGCGTGCTGCGGGTCGAATCGATGGAGGAGCTCTTCGATCTGGCGCTGGCGATGGACCGTCAGCCGGTCCCCCGGGGAAACCGTGTGGCGATTCTTACCAATGCCGGCGGTCCCGGAATCCTGGCGACCGATGCGGCGGTCAACTCCGGGCTGGAAATGGCGACGCTGGCGGACAAGACGGTCGCCACGCTACGGGCGAACCTTCCGGCGGCGGCCGCCACCGGCAATCCGGTCGACATGATCGCCTCGGCCGACGGCAAGGACTATCGCATGGCGCTGGATGCCTTGTTCGCCGACGCCAATGTCGACGCACTCATCTGCATCTTCGTGCCGCCGGTGATGATCGATGAACTGGCGGTGGCCGAAGCGATCATCGACGCGCGCGGCGGCACCGACAAGCCGCTGCTGGCCTGCTTCATGGGCCCGGGCGAGGGCATGGCAGGTTCCGCGCGTCTGAAGAGCGCCGGAATCCCGGTTTATACCTTTCCTGAAGAAATCGCCAACGTCTATCGGATGATGCACAAGTACAACGTGTGGCGCGCCCGTCCGGCGCGCGGCGCCGGCCCGGTCCCCGACCGTGTCGAGCAGGCAAGGCGAAAACTCACGGAACTGGCCGCAGCCGGCACACAGCAGCTCTCCGGACAAACCGCCGGGGAGGTGCTGGCGATGGCGGGCATTCCGACTGCCCCGCTGCGAACCGCGGCCGACCCCACCGCAGCGGTCTCAATCGCCGAATCATTGGGATATCCGGTCGTACTGAAGCTGGAAGCCGATGGACTCACCCACAAGACGGAAATCGGCGGCGTGATCGTCGATATTCGTACGGCCGACGAGGTGACCCGGCACTACGCCCAACTGATCATGCGCGCGCAGAAGAGCAAGCTGATGCATCCGCGCATCGCGGTGCAGGCGATGGTGGACGGCGGAGTCGAAATGGCGCTGGGCATGGTGCGCGATCCCAAGTTCGGCCCGCTGGTGATGTGCGGACTCGGGGGGGTTTTTATCGAAGTCGTCCGCGACATCGCCTTTCGACTGCCGCCGGTCACGCGGGAGGATGCCCGGGAAATGGTCGAGTCGCTGAAGGGATACAAACTGTTGACCGGATACCGAGGCGCGCCGCCATGCGATTTAAATCCCCTGCTCGATGCGCTCGTCGCCATATCGCAATTGGTCTCCGGGATGCCATGCCTGCACGAGCTGGACATCAATCCTTTTGTGGTGACTCCGGCCGGGGAGACCAGTTGCGCCATCGACGCCCGCATCCTCTTCGCAGACTCGGTGTAATCGGCAATTCCTCCCTCATTGCCATCAATCAAACGGCCCCTCGCGTGAGGGGCCGTTTGCCGATCTTAGGGGAGAACAACTTCCCGGTACTGCTTGCAGGGTTATTTGGAAAGCACTACCTGGGCCATGGAAAGCTGCCCTCCCGAGGGACTCGGATTATCGGTTGTCCCCATCCCTTGATTGACGTGAATGCGGGCTGAGGGACCGACAGACATCAGATTTGGGTTTCCCGACCAGATGCAAATTACCGGCGATTGCCGATTCTGTCAACACTTCAAAACAGGCGAATGACAATTCCGTGACGCCGATGCCGCTACGAGCACGGGAGCGGCTGCGGTCCGGCACGGAAGACATGGTTGACGAGCGCCACGACATCGAAGACGTTGATGGTCCCGTCGCAATTGAGATCGCCCACCGCGAACGGACACGGCGCCGCTCCGTTGCGGAATGCCGTCGAGACAAGGTAGACGACATCAAAGACATTGAATACGCCGTTGTGATCCACGTCGCCGATCAGCGAATAGGGCACTGTAACGGTGCCGTCCTGAATGCGAATGCGCCGTTCATAGACAACGAGCGAGTCGAATAGCAGCGTCGTATCGGGATTCACGATCGTCGTGTCGGGCATGCCGTAATAGACCGAATCATTCCCCGGGATGACCTTCCCCTTGGTGTCGGAAAAATAGGTGCCGACCGTATTGATGTCGAACGTCACCACACGATCGGAATCCGAGTCGGGGATCTCACAGGCCATTTGACCGATGACCTTGATCAGCACACCCTGCACGAAGGGCACGATCGGCAGCGGGTACTGGTCGCCGTCGACGTCGGCGATTCCGGTCAAGCGGATGTTCAGACCGCCGAACGTGTTTGCCTGGGTGAAGTCCCACTGTTGGACAAGTGTTCCCTGGGTCGTGGACGGCACCACCGCCAGAGTGCACGCCTCCTCGATGATCTCATCGCACACCGGGGGATTGGCGCATTCGTAGCAGGTGGTCGCGATCGTGTCCGATTCATACACCATCAGGTCCGGACGCGAGAGCGTGATCGACAACTGAAATCCCTGGACGGAGTCCGTCAGGTTGTCCAGGATGACCGAGACCGGCACACCGGTTCCCGGCGAGCCCAGCGTATCGCCGATGTCGACCGTCAGAACCGTGTCATGATAGATCGTCGTATCCTCGCCCGTGCGGATGATTGTGGCCTCCGCCGATGCCGGGATTAGCGCGGCGCACACGATCAAGACGGCAACGATCCCGAGCATCTGGATCCAGTTGTTACGGGGCATGGACTACTCCTTGCAGTTGAGGGACCTACGGCGTTGCATCCGGTCGCATGCGCATGGACCTGTCGCATGTGGGCACGTCCGCGACCCGAGGCGCGGTCGCCCTCAAGGTGGTCCCACACCTTGTGGACCTGCGTCTGTTATCGTTTATCGAACCGATGAACGCATCGCTCGAGCGCCGAAATCACCACAACGACCTGAGCTTGAATCGGTCCGACAAACCGTGCGCAGTTTTAAATGGCTGCAACTCCCGTTACTTCATCCGTCAAGTCTCGCTTGACGTCCTAGGCAGAAAAAAAGAGGTATTGGGGCCCGGCATTTTCACCTCAGCCCACCAGTCATTGACCATAATTAGCAGGAAGATTGGCAATTGTCAAGCGGTTGGGACGCAAAACTGAAGCGTCGCGACGCCATCGACACTTAACGCAGCACACACAGCCGGGCCGAATGCCCACAATACATTGACACACTGTGAGTTACGCGAATTGACGGCCGTCCATGGCCCCTCGATTAAATCTTTGTTCATCAATAGCCTTTGCACTTTTCTTGTGTCGCACTGGTCGAGCGTGTGATCACCGGGTTGTACAACTCTCCGCGAGTATTGGCCACAAACGTCCCCATCGGTTCAAATCGCACGATCGCGCTATCGGAGCGCGACACGATGCCTGCTACCGACGGCTTCGCTGTCAGCGGCAACCTGAACAGCAGTCCGCGGCTGAGAGGCGGCAACGCTTTGGCGACTACAGAATCTTGCGCTATCATCTGCGACAGCAGCGTGACTTTTGCCGTGAACAGATTCGGGCTGCTGGCGCCGACATACTCCCACTCCGACAGCAGTCCGCCGCTGGTGTCACAACGCAGCTCGGTGCCTGACAGCGCGCGCAGCGGGGCCGTCGCCGAATCGTCGCGGTGCACGGGCGCAGCGCTGTTGAACCGGAGTGAATCCGGACGCTGGAAGGAGAACAGATCGGGACGATCCCAGGTCAGCAGTGCTTCGATACCGGCGATCGAATCGGGCGAGGACAAAAGCCAACATTCCAGCGACTGCGGACAGCCGGACGCATCAGCCGCAATCCGTAGCTCCAGGGTCACGGGGCCGGCGTTCGCCGGTGACGCCGATTTCGTGGTCTCGGCCCTCGCGGCGCCGGCCGCGACGAGTGCCGCAACGACGTATCGAATCATGGAATATCGCATCATCTCAACCCCTCAGGGTTATAACCCGCTCCTCACGCAATATCGGTTGATACACCGACGAATCCAAACGCGGTGCAGTCTCATATCGGCCAGTGGCGTACATTCCCGATGACATGGCGACACCATCGTCGAAAAACGCCCGCGTGTCGCTGACCGTCGGCAATCTGTTCGTCCGCTACGGCGGGTACACGGCTGTCAACGACGTCAGTTTTGAAGTCGGCGGCGGGACGATTCTCGGGATCATCGGTCCCTCCGGCGCGGGGAAATCGTCGATTCTGGCCGCGCTGACCGGACTGATTGCTTCGACCGGCGTCGTTCGTTTCGACGGCACCGATCTGGGCAATCGGCCGCCGCAACAACGACGTTTCGCCAATGTCTATCAGGATCACCGACTGTATGATTGGATGACGCTCGCCGAGAATGTGGCATTTCCCTGTCGGGCGCAGCGGTGGCCCCCACACCGAACCGCCATCGCTGTCGACCGGTTGCTCAGGGAATTTGGTTTATCCGATCGAGCGGATCGCCCGGCCAGACTTCTCTCCGGGGGCGAGGCGCAGCGTGCCGCACTGGCCCGTGCGCTGGTCTTTGAACCTCAGGCGCTTCTGTTGGATGAACCCTTCTCCGATCTGGATCCGCCGTTGCGCGGACGTTTGCGTGACCATGTCGCCAGACTGGTGCGAGAACGCGGCATACCGACGATCCTCGTCACGCACGATCGCGATGAAGCGTTGTCTGTTTGCGATCGTCTGGGGATCTTGATCAACGGCGTTCTGCGGCAGTGCGGCGCGCCGCCCGAACTGCTCAACAATCCGGCCGACTCCGAAACCGCGGAGTTCCTCGGTTACGCCAACAGTATGAACGGCACCGTCACACAACTGCGCGGCGGCGTTATCGAGTTTAAGGCCAACGGGCGACGCTGGATCGGCCGGTCTGGAAACGGCCGTCAGTTTGCCGAGGGTGAACACGTGCGGGCACTATTCCGTCCGGCGGATGTGCTCCCCGCCGGCAACGAGCCGCCCGATGCGCCCAATGGAGTGAGCACAACTTGTCTGCAGGTGACGGTCACCGAGCATGTCCGGCGGATCGCATTGGCCGCACCCGCGACGGACCCATGGGTCGCCCACTGGCCGATGGATCTCCCGGTCACTCCCGGTTCGACGGTTCACTGCCGGATCGCCCCGGAGCGACTGCTCGTCTACCTTTAAGATCGCCATGACCGATGGCCGTTTCCAGACCGGTCAATCCACCCATTCGGCGATAAAGACGTTCGTCTCGTACGGTTCTGAGTTGTTGCGATTCGACGCCCAGACCAGTTTGGTCCCGTCGTGATTGAACATGGGAAAACCGTCGAAAGTCTCGTTGGTCGTGATCCGCCGCAGCCCGGAGCCGTCGATGTTGATGATGTACAAGTCAAAGTTGCGACCGTGCGGATCGTCCATGTTTGACGCAAAGATCAGTCGTTTGCCGTCGGGATGGAAATACGGACAGAAACTGGCTGCCGCAAAGTCGGTGATCTTCGTCTTGCTGCTGCCATCGGCGTCCATGACGTACAACTCCAGTTTGCCGGGACGGATCAACCCCTGCTTCAGCAGGCCCCGGTAGTCGGCCGCCTCAGCGGAATCGGCGGGACGGCTGGCGCGGTAGCAGATCTTGCTGCCATCAGCGGAAAAGAATGCGCCGCCGTCGTAACCCACCTCGTGGGTCAAACGGATGACGTTCGAGCCGTCCGGATTCATCGTATACAACTCCAGATCGCCGTCGCGCACGGACGTGAACAGTATCTTCGAGCCGTCCGGCGAGTAGACCGCCTCGGCATCGTAGCCCGGCGTCGTCGTCAGGCGCTTGATGTCCGAGCCGTCGGGATTGACCGAAAAGACGTCGAATCCTTCGTACAAGGCCCAGACATACCCCTGCGACCGATCCGGCTTGGGCGGGCACGAATCATCGACCAGATACGTCGAGCAGTAGATGACGCGCTTCCCATCGGGCGCGAAGAACGAACATGTGGTGACGCCGCCCGGAACCGAAACCTGCCGGACGTCGCCGCCGTCGATGTTCATACTGAAAATTCGGTCGCAGTCGTAGCCGTCGCGCGTGGTCTGAAAAATCAACCGGTCGCCGGTGCTGTTGAAATACGCCTCAGCGTTTTGTCCGCCAAACGTCAACTGACGGATGTTGCGCAGGTGGGTCTCGCCGGGAAATGCGAGCGAATCGATCGGTGCCGCCCCCGATCCGCCCGATTCGCCCCCGCCTTGAAAGGCCCGTGCGAAGCGAACACGCTCGGAGAGCGTCGGGTGGCTGTATCGCCAGAATCGTATGAACGGATGCGGATCGGGATTGGCCAGATTGGCGCTGGCGAGCTTTTCGAATGCGCCCTCCGCGGCCGCCGCGTTGCGTGTCGCCTCCAAACCAAAGATGTCCGCCTGATGCTCGATGTGTCGGCCGAAACCGTTGACCAGCGGCTCGCTGAGGAAGCTGCAAACGCTGAGAAACAGCGCAATCAACGGCAAACTGGCATAGCTCGACAGGCGATCGAACCCGAAACGCTCGGTGTGCATGGCAATGATCCTTGTCATGTAGCGGTGAATGAGGTACGCAAAGATAAACAGCATCATCACGGCGATTCCGAACCCGATCCAGACGTGATTCAGCACGTAGTGTCCCATTTCATGCCCCACGACAAAGAGAACCTCGTCGGGCGACATGGTCGCGATCAGGTTGTCGAAGAGCACGATGCGCTTGGTCTTGCGCAGTCCGGTGACATAGGCGTTGAGCTTCTTGGTTTCCCGCGAAGCGTCGAGCACGAAGACGCGCGACTCGTCGATCCCCGACCGGGACGCCAAATCCAGAATCCGGGTCTTCAGCGGACCTTCGTCCATCGGGCTTTGCTTGTAGAAAAGCGGCGTGATGATCAGGGGAGAAAGAACAATCAGGAAAAACAGGATCGGCACCGAGACCACGCCGACCCAGGCCCACCAGCTTTTGGGACAACGACGGATCAGCGCATAGAGAATCCAGACAAAAACAGCCAGGAGTACGAACGAAACCCCAAAGCCCTTGGCCCAGTCGAGCATGAATGCCCCGACCGTCTGGTTGGACAGTTCATACTGATGCTCGAGCACATAACCGAGGTAGTAGGTCAACGGCAGCGAGGCCGCCTCGGACACGGCCATGAAGAGCAAAAGAAAGATCAGCATCGTGAAGAAACGACGGCGCCCGACGCGTTCGGCCCACGCCAGCATGCGTGCGGCAAACCCGGTGTAGAGAATGACCAGCAGTACCAGCGCCGAATACGCAAAAGTGACAAAGTAGAAGATGTTCCTGGTGGTCGAGTATGCGATCGCCTCCGCGCGGCGTTCCGGAGTCATCTCTCCCCAGCCGGGATCATCTGCGGTCGCGATGGCGGTATCGTGCGCGGCAGTGGCCGCATCCTGGGCGTGACAGGACCCGCCAATCGGCGCCGTTAGGAGCGTCACCAGCAACATCGCCGCTCCCCAAACTGCCCCGTGTGAGAAATGTCGAATAGCCCACCCGTTCACAACGGCAATCTATGACACCGTGTGCGGAACGGGCAATTGCAATGGAGAATCACCCGTCTATTCTGACAACGGCGCGCTGCGGGGGGGTCTAAGAGCGCGGCGCCGCGCCGCGTTCGACCCTGGCACCGTGGCGCTTTGGCCATGAAGAAATCAGCATTAGACGCTCGCTGAGGATCGAATTGACAACGCGTGAGAAATGACCCGGCGCCAACTGCTGCAACGACAGCGGATGCCAGTACATCTTGTTGGGGGCACGGCGGGATTCGGACACGGTGGCCCTCCCTTTGTCGGAAACCGATTCGACAACCGTTGGAACCATCGTGCGTCAGAAAGCCCGTTGTTGATGGAGCCCCGATTAAGCCAAGTTGAAATCCCGGTAAATCGGGGCGAGGTGATGCTATACAGCGATTCGGGCACGACTCCCGGTCGGTGCCGGCCGGACTCAACGTTTCGGCCGGGTCTCCGGGCCGGTTCGCGGCAGGCCCAGCGGTGTCAATGTCAGGTGTCCCGCCAGAATATGATCGACGACGCTCACCAATCGATTGGGCGGGAGTTGCTGGAGCGCCAGCGGATGCCAGCAAAACTTCGCGGGCCGTCGGTTCCGTTCCATCGCACACCTCCGTACCGGCGATCTATGGCCATCACGAGGAGGTGGTGAGGGTTCCTTCCCCGCACGCGTCAACGATCGGGAAGATCGGCTTGCTGGCTTGACGGTGAGGCGACGGTCTTCCTATGTCAAATACGTACCGTCGCCGAATTGCGTGAGCAAAATCGTGACCCTGTGATCGTGCGCGTCATTTTCCCGATTGACTCCGCGCACCGGCACGCGACAGTATCGTCGGTCGTCTGCCGGCTCCGGCGTGTCCGGGGCGTTCTGTTGCACGGACACAACACAGACGAAAATTCGGGACAATTGACGTATCATGCGCGTCATGCGAGACGGATTCCAAAAGCTCCTGGGCACCGCCGATCTGCTGCCCGAGGAATCGGCGCGCTGGACGCACGCGGAAGCGATCGTCCGCGCCACGATGCGGCGATTCGGTTTCGGGGAGATTCGCACCCCGATCATGGAGCCGACCGGCCTCTTCGAAAAAGGAACCGGCGCCAGCACCGACATCGTGCAAAAGGAAATGTACACCTTCACCGACCGCGGCGACCGCTCGATCACGCTAAGGCCCGAGGGCACGCCCTCGGCGGTACGCGCCTATCTCGAAGCCAGTCTGGGCGCCCAGCGCCCGGTCTGGAAACTGTTCTACTCCGGGCCGATGTTTCGCGCCGAACGTCCACAGAAAGGACGGCTGCGCCAGTTCCATCAATACGGCGCCGAGCTGGTCGGGTCGGCATTGCCCGCCGCCGATGTCGAGATCATCACGCTCGCCGAAGCGACATTGCGCGACCTCGGAGTCGGCGAGTTCTCACTGATCCTCAACTCCATCGGCGATGCCGATGCCCGCAATGCGCATAATGCGGCACTGCGCGACTATCTCGGACGCGATGATGTGCGGACCAAACTCTGCGACGACTGCATCCGCCGCGCCGCGACCAATCCCTTGCGCATCTTCGACTGCAAGAAGGAATCGTGTTTACGCCTGATTGCCAGGGCGCCGACCATCGATGGATACCTGACGGACGATGACCGGTCACACTTCGATACTGTCCGCTCGTCATTGAAATCGTTGGGCATCCCCTACGAGATCGATGTGCGCATGGTGCGCGGCCTGGATTATTACACGCGCACAACGTTTGAGATCAAATCGAGCCGGCTGGGTGCGCAGGATTCGTTGTTGGGCGGCGGACGCTACGACCGCTTGGTCGAATTGTACGACGGCCCGCCGACCCCCGCGGTCGGCTTTGCGGCGGGCTGGGAGCGGATCCTCGATGTGCGGGAGATGGCGGGCGCCCCTCCCAATGCATCGCCGCCGCTCGATGTTTTCGTCTGCACGCTCGGCGAACAGGCGCAGACGCGCGCGGCGCATATCCTGGCGGCGATTCGCACGCTGGGATTCTCAGCCGACCGTGACTTCCTGGGGCGCGGCCTGAAGGCGCAAATGAAGGACGCCGACAGGTCGGGCGCGCGCTATGTTCTGATTGTCGGCGATGATGAAATCGCCCGCGGCCGATTCACGCTGCGCCGCATGGACACATCGGAACAAACCGATATCGATGCCGATCATACAAAGTGGACACAAGGGACATTTGCGGTGTAGGGTGGCACAAGGTGTGTGGACGCCAGGCGTCCTCGCCTGGCGCAACCCACGCTGGCGGGGAACGGCTGGCCGGCTCTGTGACTATGGTGGATTCAATGTGACTTCACTCCGCCACGCGAGGACGCGCGGCGTGCACGATCGGTGTTAGATCGCCCATGCTCCCCATCGAAGCCATCAAACGCACCCACACCTGCGGGCAACTGCGTGCCGAGCACACGGGACAGACTGTGCGTCTCAACGGCTGGGTCGCGCGCTGGCGCAACCTCGGCGGACTGCTCTTCATCGATCTGCGCGACCGCTACGGCATCACGCAGATCGTCTTTCATCCCGAACATGTCGACGCCGCGATGATGGACACCGCCTCGGCGTTGCGCGCCGAGAGCGTGATCGGCATCGAAGGCACAGTCCAGCTACGTCCGGCCGGAACCGAGAACAGCAAACTGCCGACCGGACAAATCGAAGTCGCCGTATCACGACTCGTCATCCTCAACCGCGCCGAGACGCCGCCGTTTGAAATCGTCGACGACACCAACGCCTCCGAAGACTTGCGCCTGAAGTACCGTTATCTCGATCTGCGCCGCAAACCGTTGCAGCAACGCTTGCACGTGCGACACGATGCCGCGCTGGCGACACGCGAATATCTCAGCAGCCAGCATTTCCTCGAAATCGAAACACCGCTCTTGATGCGTTCCACCCCCGAGGGCGCGCGCGACTATATCGTGCCGTCGCGCGTCCACAAAGGCCGCTTCTACGCGCTGCCGCAGTCGCCGCAGTTGATGAAGCAGATATTGATGGTCTCCGGTTTCGACCGCTACTTCCAACTGGCCCGCTGCCTGCGCGATGAAGACTTACGCGCCGACCGTCAGCCCGAACACACGCAAATCGATCTGGAGATGACCTTCGTCACTCCCGACGACGTCTTCGCCGTCGTCGAGGGATTAATGAAGCACGTGTTCCGCAAAGTCCTCGACGTCGACGTCATCACGCCGTTCGGACGGATGACCTTCGACGAGTCAATGGACACCTACGGCATCGACAAGCCCGACCTGCGTTACGATCTGCCGATTGTCACGCTCAACGACTCAGTCAAGGGCTCCGGATTTCGCGTGTTCGATGACACGGTCGCCAATGGCGGGCGCGTCGCCGCTATCAGAGCGCCGGCATGGGCCAACCTCTCACGCAAGCAGATCAGCGATTTGGAAGAGCTGGTCAAAGCCGAAGGCGCGGCGGGGCTCGCCTACATCTTATATCAGGAAGAAGGGGTCAAATCGCCGATCGCGAAGTTCCTCTCGCCGGAATCACTCGACAAAATCACCGGCGCGACCGAGGCGCGCGTCGGCGATGCAGTGCTCATGGTCGCCGCCGATGTGAGGACCTGTCGCAAGGCGCTGGGGCAACTGCGCATCCGCATCGCGCGAGAACTCGGCCACATCCGTCCCGGCAAATGGGCATTCACCTGGGTGCATTCATTCCCGCTCTTCGAATACAACGCCGAAGCCGGTCGCTACGATGCCATGCACAACATCGTCACGCATCCCTTCGAGGAAGACCTGCCCAAGCTCGAGGCGGGCTTTTCGACCGACATTCCCGGCGGCGATCCGCGTCACCCGTGGGAACAGATTCGCGGCCACCAATACGACTTGGTGCTCAACGGTGTCGAGCTTGCTTCCGGCGGCATGCGCAACTACCGCGCCGACCTGCAAAAGCGCGTGCTCAACGCCTTGGGCATCGACGATGACCGCGCCGAACGGATGTTCGGTTTTCTATTGGAGTCCTTCAAGTACGGCGCCCCGCCGCACGGCGGCATCGCGCTCGGCTTCGACCGCGTGGTCGCGCTGTTGTGCGGCTGCGACTCGATCCGCGAAGTCATCGCCTTCCCCAAGACCACGCAGGCGCAATCGCTGATGGATGGCTCCCCGTCATCCGTCGACCCGCATCAGTTGGCGGAGCTGGGGATAGAAATCAGCGGCAAGTGACGGCGAATGAGTGGGGCGGACGTCTTGTTCCTGTGCAGGCCAGACGTCCTCGTCTGGCCTGCCCCCGTCAGGTGGCAGAACACACCCTGACTTGTTGACGAATCATGCTTAGCTGTGGGATTGCACAGATGCACGTACGCAAAGAGCATGAGTGTCTATTGGCCGGGTGCCCGCGACGACATCGCGAGCTGTGTGCCCGCACCCTGGTGGCGGAATCCCCGTCGGAGGGTGGGGCACGAACATGCGGAATCCGTAGAACGTCGATCCATCGAACCCCATGGATGGGCGCAATGAATTGCTTGTCCTGAGCGCAGTGTGAGGGCGCCCCCACGACCTCCATTTCATACGGCGTAACTCTCTGAGCCCCAAACGCATGGGATACATGCGCCAACGCCCTGCCACATTTCCCCGCCCAAACCTCCTCGGCCGCGTATATTCCCATCCGCAGGACAATGACGCGACAAGCGGGGGCGATTACATCGCGGGCGAACAGTCCGATATTACCTGAGTAAGACATCATACAGCCCGATCCCGGTGAGAATTGTCTGATACGCTTTGAGTAAACCCAGCCAGCGAATCATTTCGATTGAAGGATGCGACCCGCGCGTGTTGCTCGGGCGGCATGGTGTCTTTTTGCCGCTGATCGAGGCGCGTTTCGGCGTGGCGCTGACCGCGCGCGGCGAAGAGATCATCGCCGTCGGCAAGCCCGAAGATGTGGATTCGGTCGCGCGGCTCATTGACGACCTGATGACCCACATCGCCAAGACCGGCGAACTCTCCGAGCGTTATTTGCACTACGCGATGACGATCATCGGCGAGGGGCAGGAGGGGCCCTCAGCGCAACTCGAAGCCGCCGCGCCGGGTGGAACGCGCTTTAAGATCACTGCCAAGACGTTGGGGCAGAAGGAGTACCTTGAAGCGATCGAGAACTACGATCTGACTATCGCCATCGGTCCCGCCGGCACGGGAAAGACATACCTTGCGGTCGCCATGGCGGTCGCCGAACTGAAAGCCAAGCTGGTCAACCGCATCGTCTTGGCCCGTCCGGCGGTCGAGGCGGGCGAATCGCTCGGCTTCCTGCCGGGAGACATGCGCGCCAAGGTCGACCCGTACCTGCGGCCGGTCTATGATGCCATGTACGACATGATGCCGACCGACAAAATGCACCGCATGCTGGAGAACAACACGATCGAGATCGCGCCGTTGGCGTTTATGCGCGGGCGCACGCTCAACAACGCCTTTGTCATTCTCGATGAAGCGCAAAACACGACCGCCGGGCAGATGAAGATGTTTTTGACCCGTCTGGGCGAGCGTTCCAAGGCGGTGGTCACCGGCGACATTACGCAAATCGATCTGGACAATCCGGCCGCTTCGGGCCTGCTTTTGGTCGAAAAGATTCTTTCGGGGATTAAAGGGGTGGCTTTCGTGCGGCTGACCGAACGCGATATCGTGCGGCATCGACTGGTGGGCGAGATCGTCCGCGCCTTCGACCGTCACGAACAGGCGTTGCGCGCCGCCGGGGCGGATCTTTCCAACGGCACCAACGGCCTTCCGTCCAGCCCGGTCCGTCGTCCCCATCGCAAGGCGCCCTTCGGGACACGGACCGCGCCCTCAACCTCGCTGCAATCCCGGCCGTAACACGCGACATGGATGGTTTGACGCGGGTGTCACAAGCACCCTGACGATGCCCGCTGGGCTGCCGATACTGAGAGACTGACGATGTTGCAATCGTTGCTGCGAATCCGACGCGCCATCACCGCCCGAGTCCGGGCGCGGTGGGAGCGCTTCGAAGACACACAGACCGCTCGCCGCTGGCGCATCGGCATCGGTGTCGCGCTCGGACTGGCTGTCGTGGCGCTATCGGTCTTTTTGTTTCCGCGCCCCGACCTGTTCGTCCCCCCCGATTTTCCGCGCGAGGGCGACATCGCCACCGCCGACATCATTGCGCCGTTCGATTTCCCGGTCTTAAAGTCGCAGGAGGAACTCGATGACGAGCGCCGTCGCATCTTGACAGAGACGCCGCCGGTGCTCAGTTACGACCAATCGGTCGCCGATTCGGTCCAGCGCACCACGACGCTCTTCTTCGACTACGCCGAACGCATGGCCGAGTCGAAGATATCCTTGAAACTCAAAGCGGAACGGCTCGCCGAACAATTCCCCTGGCTGGATTTGAGCGGATTGTCGACGCCGCGCACCGGCGGCGGCTGGCTGGCTTTGCGGTTTACCGTCGAGGATGTAATCCGTCGGATGTACGCCTCCGGTATTTTCCCCGACAACCGTTATTTGCCTGCATCCCAGAGCCAATTTGTCATGGTGACTCGCGAGGCGCGCGGCGATCTGCCGCTGCAGCGCGAACAGATACTCGACCTCAAGGGTGCGCGGACCCGCCTGGCGAATGAACTGGCGGAGATTCCCGGTGTCGATTCTCTCGAACGTGCCACGCTGCTGGCCGTCGTCGGAGAGATCGTCACCCCCAACCTCCGCTACAACCACGAGACCACCGAAGCGCGCCGTCAGGCGGCGCTCGCCGATGTGCGTCCCTACAAAGTCCGCATCTTCCGCGGCGAACGCATCGTCGCCAAACACGAACGCGTGACCGCGGCGCACGCCGAGCGCTTGCGCGCGCTGGCGCTCTCGCGCGCGGCGCAGATCGAAGAAGAACGCGCGATCATTCGCTGGCTGCCGTACGCGGCGCGCATCGTCTTCGCGGCGTTCTGTGTCGTCGCGGTCGTGGTGCACTTTCGCTATTTCCGGCCGCGGTATCTCAAGCGCCTGGGCCCGCCCTTCGCCCTGGCGGTCATCTGGACCGCCATCCTTTTGGCGACACGCTTTGCCTCCGCCGCCGACGGACCGGCGCTGTATCTGATCCCGATTCCCTTTGCCGCGATCCTTGTCACCATTCTCTTCGATCTGGGAACGGGGCTGGTCTCGACGGTCTTTCTCTCACTGCTGGTGGGAATTGTGACCGGCTACGACTACACCGTCTTCCTGGTCGGTTTCAGCGCCGGCATGATCACCGCGTACACCGTACGCACGGTGCGCCGGCGCTACGATTTCTACCGTCCGGCGCTGTACGGCGCCTGCGTCTATATCGTGGTCATCGCGCTGGTGGAAGCGCTGCGTTACACTCCCGGCGAGCAATTGCTGAACGCCGTCGGGTTCGGACTGGTCAATGCTGTCAGCGGCGCGGTCGTCGCCGTCGGCGTATTGCCGGTCTTCGAATCGCTCTTTGGCTTCACGACCGATCTGACGTTGTTGGAGCTCTCCAATCTGAATCATCCGCTGCTGCGGCGTCTGTCATTGGAAGCGCCCGGGACCTACCACCATTCGATCGTAATCGGCAGTCTGGCGGAATCCGCGGCCGAAGCGATCGGCGCCAATCCGCTGCTGGCACGAGTCGGCGCGTACTTTCACGACATCGGCAAGATGGAAAAGCCGGAGTATTTCGCCGAGAACCACCCGCACTACAAAAGCCGCCATGAAAAACTGACGCCGTCGATGAGCGCGCTCGTTTTGGAATCGCACGTCAAACAAGGAAAAGAGCTGGCGCTGGAGTACGATCTGCCCGACGCGGTCATCGATTTCATCGAGCAGCATCACGGCACGACGACCATGGCGTACTTCTTCCATAAGGCCAAAGCGCACGACCCCGACGCCTCCGAAGAGGAGTTCCGATATCCCGGTCCCAAGCCGCAGTCGCGCGAGACGGCGATTCTGATGCTGGCCGATTCGGTCGAGGCGGTCAGCCGCACGCTCGATGATCCCAAACCGGCGCGTCTGCGCGCGGCGATCAAAAAGGTGATCGAAGACAAGTTCCTGGCGGGACAACTGGAGGAATGCAACCTGACCCTGCGCGATCTGCATCTGATCGAAGAGAGTTTCCTGAAGATACTCGGTGGCGTGTTCCATCAGCGGGTCAAGTACCCGGCGCAATTGGGACTGGACGTGGCCGAACCCGAAAGCGACGCGGGCCCCGATGAGGAGCAGGGGTTGCGTGATACTCCGGCCCCGGGCACGATCCCGGTCGAGCCGGAGCGCACCGGAAACGTACGACGTTCACCCGTTTGACCGCTATATTGGCCGCGCGTCACAGTCAAACCGATCGGCCACAGTCGATGTCATCTCCTCGTTCCGAATCCAACGATCCCGTCCCGAGGCCCGGCCGCCGATCCCGGTCGATACCATGGCGTGTCACCGTGGCGCGCGGAATCCCGCGCGTGCGGATTCCCGCCGACGAGCTTGTTGCGGCGCTGCGTCGCGTCGGTCGCGGTGAGAACGCGTCTGGGCGAATCGGAGTGGTCATCGTCGATGATCCGGTCATGCACGAACTGAATCGTCGCTACCGTTGCAGGAACCGCCCGACCGACGTGCTCTCGTTTCCCCTGGCAGCAGGAGCTCCAGTCCATACCGACCGCCTGGTCGGCGAGGTGTACTGCAACTACGATCACGCGCGCCGATGGCGCGCCGGGCATGGCGGCACGATCGCCGACGAGCTGGTGCGGTTGGCGGTGCACGGTTGTCTGCATCTGCTGGGATACGATCACCACACAGCCCCGGATCGCGACCGGATGGTACGCGCCGAGCGGAAGTATCTGCGGATGAGTGGATTGATCGCGCATCGCAACGGACAGGGGCACGGTTCGTGATTCTCGAAATGCTGGTGACCGCCGGCGCGATCGCCCTCTTGCTGGGTGCGATCTACGCCGCGGCATCGGCGGGAGTTCAGCTCTTCACGATGGCCGATCACGAGATCACAACGACACAACTGCGCGGGCACCGCGCGCGATTCGTCGAAACGCTCACACGGAACCCGCGCGAGATCCTGCTGGCGGCCACGCTGTTTAAGTCGTTGATGTTTCTGGCGGTCGTTGTGATCGTCGTCTGGATGGTGCCCCGCTGGGCGCGACAGTTGGAGTGGCCGGGGCCGCCGTTTGTGGTCGTCGGGCTGATTGCCGTCTGGCTCTTGCGCATCTGGGTCGGCGAGATTCTGCCGCGCGCGTCGATTCCCGACAGCAACAACGGCGGCGAGAACCCGCGTCTGGCATGGCTGGCGCTGCTCTGGTGGGGATTTCGTCCGGTGCTGGCACTGACACGCCCGCTGCATCGGCGCCGGACGCCGCAGGAACGGTTCACCGACCGCGAGGAGATCGTCGAGCATGCCATCGATTCGCTGGCTGAGTCGGCCGGACTCGATGAACCGGTCATCGAGGAAGACGAACGCCGCATGATTCAGGGCGTCATCGGCCTCGAAGACACTGAGGTCCGTGAGGTCATGGTCCCGCGCATCAACATCGTCGCAGTCGAGGCGCACGACTCGATGGACAAGGTCCGGCGACTGGTGCGCGCTTCGGGACACTCACGGCTGCCGGTGTACGACAAAGACATCGACACGATCGTCGGCATCCTCTACGCAAAGGACGTCTTCTGCGCCGACCATTCCGACACACCGCCCGAACCGGCCACCTTGGCACGGCGCGCATTCTTTGTCCCGGAAACGAAGCGTGTCGATGCTCTGCTTGAAGAATTCAAGCGCACTAAGACACACATCGCCATCGTCGTCGATGAATTCGGCGGTACCGCCGGACTGGTCACGATGGAGGACATTCTCGAGGAAATCGTCGGCGAGATCGAAGACGAACACGATGCCCGCCATCAGGCCATCGAGCGACTCGATAACATGAGCGTACGCGCCGACGGCGTCGTGCCGCTCGAAGACGTCGCCGATCTCTTTGAGGTCGAGCTGCCCGAGGACGACTTCGAAACAGTCGGCGGGCTGATCTACGACCGCGTCGGCGGTGTCCCGCAACGCGGACAGACCGTCTCCGACTTCGGTCTGGAGTTTACCGTCGAGGAAATGGACGGGCAGCGGATCCGGCGCGTGCGGGTCGAGAAACGCCCCGAACCCAAACCCGAGTCGCCCGTGCGCGAAGATTGACACTTGAGTCTTTTCTGGTTGAATTACCGCCGTATGGTTCGACCACGCTCCCGACAACCGTCACAGGTCGATCTCTTCGCCCCCAAGCCGATTCTACTCCCCGACGAAGCCGAACTGGCAGGGCGCTTCGCTCAATTCAATGCCGTCCACTTTGACGGGACTCTGCCGCCTGCAATCGTGCGCTGGTCATTGCGTATGCGCATCGCCGGCAGTTGCGACTACGAACATCGCATCATCACGCTGTCACGACTGTATCACCTGCATTTCCCCGAGGAGATCGACGACACGCTCAAGCACGAGATGATCCATCTCGTCTTTCACCGCCACGATGCCGTCTTCGCGGCCGAGGCGCGACGGGTCGGCGCATCGCTGCATTGTCGCGAATACGACGGGCTGCATCCGCGCGCACGGTATGTCTACATCTGCCCCAACTGCCGAACCCTCTTTCCCCGCTCCCGGCGTGAACGGCTGTATTGCGGGCGCTGCTGCCCCCGACGGATCGACCCGAGATTTGAACTGGTCCTGCGAGAACCGGCGTCGCGTCTGGCCGCCCGCCGTCCGCTCACCGCTCGGCAACGTCCATCTCCACGACACCGAAAGCTTCGTGCCAACGGCGACCTCTTCGACTCGTGGTGAGCGACTTGTTCCGCTTGTCTCCGGCAAGGGCGAACCACAAGACGGCGAGACCGGCAATGCCCGCTGACTCATCTCGGTTGCCCAGCAGCGGATTGCCGCCCGTCTTGACTCCCTCGGGTCGATTACGCTACTCTTGGATCGCCAGACCCATCGGGATGGGTTCGGCACCGTGTGGCGGAGTAGCTCAGTTGGTTAGAGCAGCGGAATCATAATCCGCGTGTCCGGGGTTCGAGTCCCTGCTCCGCTACCATCGCCCGGTGGATTCTCGACATCCGATCATCGACTGCTATGAGACCGAGCGGGAAATCCTTTCCCGCCTGACCCGTTCAATCTTTCCGCATCGTCTGGCCATTTGGAAATCGGCTCTGCTCTGATTGGCTCGTAACACACTGACCCCAAAACAGTTAGCCCTTCCATCGGACATCTCCCATTACCGGCACAAGTTTTGATCACCTGTGCAAGGTCGGCACCACCCCGGGAGAGGGTCCTCGGCCCGTGCGGGATGGACCACGCAACGACGACAATCTGAGTGGGGGCAGGATGAAACAAAAGCAGGGGTCTGGAATCGGGTTCTGGCTGTTTATGGCCGTCATCATCTTCGTTCTGTATTGCCTCGTCATGCAACGGCCGTACTGCCGGACTCTGGACATGAGTTTGGGTCAGACGAACGCTGTTGAAACGACGAGGACCCTCTGACGAGAGTCGATGCTCCCTCACATCGCGCCCAAGGGCGCAACCGATCCCACACCGCAGTGATTCTCGCCGGCGGTCGCGGGACGCGTCTGCGCCCGTACACGACGTCGTTCCCAAAGCCGTTGATGCCGGTCGGCGACCGTCCGATTCTGGAGATTCTGGTCGGCCAACTCGCCCGAGCCGGATTCTCGCAGTTGATCGTCGCCGTCGGACACCTGGCAGGATTGATCGAAGCGTACTTCGGCGACGGTTCGCGATTCGGCGTGCACATCACTTATGCTCGTGAAGACGAACCGCTCGGTACCGTCGGGCCGTTGCGGGCATTGGACGACAGACTGCCCGAACACTTTCTCGTCGCCAATGGCGACGTCCTCTGCGACGTCGATCTGACGGCATTCTTAAATGAACACGCCCACGCTGCTCCCGCGCGCGATCTCTCCATCGCGACGGTCCAACGGCGTGTGCATTCCGAATACGGCGTCATCGAATGCGGCGCTGACGGCATCGTCTGCGGATACCTGGAAAAGCCGACGTTTCCCTTGCGTGTCTCCACCGGCATCTACGCGTTTTCGCGCACGGCGCTGGAGCTCATTCCGAAAGGCGCGCGCATGGACTTTCCCGACCTGGTGCTGAAGCTGTTGCGCCACGGATGCCGCGTCGTCACGCACGATCATTCAGGGCTCTGGCTCGATATCGGCCGCGCCGACGACTACGAAGCGGCGCAGCAGTTGATCGCCGAACAGCCGAATCGATTCGAAACGGTGATGACGAGATCCGAATCGAAAGTGCCATCGTCGCAATCGCCAAAACGGGAGGTGACACTGTGAGCACGGCGTCTGTGACGTCATCGTGTCCGTCGTATGTGCGCGAATTGCCCGGGCGCGCTGATCGATTGGGAATGACAGGCGATTCGCCGCGCACACCCGCAGAAGTTCATGGCGCGCTGCATGCAAAAGTGGCGCTGGTCTGCGGCGTCCGCAATGCCATCGGCCGGGCAATCGCCACGACGCTGGCGCAGCACGGCGCGCGGATCGCTTTCGACGCCGTGCCCGGATCCAACACCGCCGAGACGCTCAGCGCGGTCATCGAATCATTCGGCACCAACGCCATGCCCACCGGCAACATGACCGACCCCGAGACACGATCACACGGAATGGCCGAAGGTCCGCTTTGGGGGGCGGGGCAGGTTTACGAACGCTTCGGACAGATCGACATTCTCGTGTATGTCGTCAGTGGGAATGAATCGCACGATCGCACGCCGCTTCATCAGATGCACAACCGTCAATGGGATGAGTGTGCGCACAGACATCTTGACTTGGTCTACCGTCTGGTGCGCGAGGTGATCAATCCCATGCGGCAGCGACGTTTCGGACGCATCGTGCTGATCACCGATCCTATCGCGCCGTCGCAGTACCAGGCGCACGCGTATAGCGACATTGGCCAGTCCGGATTGGTCGCGTTGACCCGGACATTGGCGCGTGAGAACGCCGACCACAATGTCACCGCTAATTGTGTTTGCCCCGGCCTCATCGAACGACCGGGGTGCCGTTCCAATGGTCCTGACGACCCGCAAGCGAAAACGTTTCGCAAACGCGCAGAGATCGAACACATTCCCGCACAACGCTACGGCCGTCCCGAGGATGTCGCCCATCTCGTGACGTTTCTGTGCTCCGACCGCTCCGCCTACATCACCGGCCAGCGCATCGCCGTCGACGGGGGATTGTCGGCGTAAAGTTGCAACAGAGTCGCATAAACACAAACCGCCCCGTCAATCACCCAGGGCAGTTTTAGTCGCCTCTGGCGACTGTGTTACGGCTGCGGCTTGACCGGCGGTTGCCACGCCAGGCCGTAAGACAGCTTTCCGACTTCGGTCGAGTCAATGATCCTCGGCGGATGGGAGAAGTTGTCGATCGCGTAGACCCAGCCCTTGCCCGTGGCATTGACACACGTGAAGTAGACGCGCCGCCCGTCTTCGGATTTCACAATGCCGAACGGCTGGATCGCCTGCGGTCGCAGAATCCAGAAATCCTCGCCCTCTTCGCCGTGCGCGCCCCCCTCGGGGTGCCCGACCCAGACAAAGTTTTCGAATTGCGTCGTGACGAAGATGTGATCGTTGGCCGGATCATGCAGCACCTGCGTGGGTCCATAGAGCGTCTCATGGCTGCCGCCGCCATGCCCGTGCTCGGAGATCTCGATTGAGTCGGTGATGTCCAGATCATTCAGATCCATGACGCGCACCTGCCCCGCGTGCTGGCAGGCGATGAACACGCGACGCCCCCCGTGCGCCGCCAGTGCGTCTTCGGATTCCTCGATCCAGATTCCATACGGGCCGTATTTCTGCGTGCCCGTCGGATAGAGACTGTCGGGATCGACCGAGATGTTCTTCACCGAGTCGGCGTCGAGGTAGATCACTGTGACGTCATTGGTCATCATGTTGCAGGCGACCGCGAACTGCCCATCGTCGGAAACACGGCAGTCGTGTGTCATGGCCCCGGCCGTCATGTTGGTCGGGATGATCGTCATCGTGCTCAAATCAAGTTTCATGATCTTGGTACGGGTTGTGATGTCCAGTCCGCCGAAGTTGACCACATAACCGGTTTGCCCATCGGGAGTGATCCCGATCGACGTCGGCTGAAAATCAAACGGCATCTGCACCGACCCCATGGGCGTATTGTCGGAGGCGCGCCACTTGGTGATCATGCCGCCGATGCTGCGCGACGCGACATAGTAGAATTCGCCTTCCGGATCGAATCCGATGTAGTGCGGATTGGTGACTTCGAGATTGACCGAGTCGATGCGATCCAGAGTGTTGGCATTCAGGATAAACAGAGTCCCCTCACCCTGATTGAGCACATAGAGTCGCGCGGCCAGTTCGATGT
Source organism: Candidatus Zixiibacteriota bacterium (assembly GCA_036397555.1). Lineage (NCBI taxonomy): Bacteria > Pseudomonadati > Candidatus Zixiibacteriota > Candidatus Zixiibacteriota bacterium. The sequence continues at coordinate 103,189 of DASWIS010000020.1, forward strand.
TTTCGCCTCCCTCGTCAGGGCATCCCGCCAAGCTCAATAAGCCGAACACTCCGATTGCTGCGAGCAAACCTCGTGCGAGAAGCAAACTTAAACGACGCATTATTCCTCCTGAGATAATACCGCCGATGGGTCGCACGATTGCGTGGACACCTTCCAGACAGAACACGCGGCAGGGTCTTGAGTGGTGAGGCAGGCCGGGTCGCGCGAGATCGTGTGGTTGTCGTGCGTACAATGCTCTGAACAGTTACGAATCCTCAGGACAGTCCGCGACCGTCCTGATAACACAACAATGTAAGGGGAGCGTTGCTCCTTGGCAACGGGCAGGTGACACCTAAGCAGCGCGTGCCGAACCGGCACAACCCAGTGACCAATAAGGGCTTGAGTTCGTGCCCCCACGGCCCGCTCAGGGTGACGTTCGCCGAATCGCCTTGCTTCAGGGCAAAAAATGGTTATCCTAACGACTTCCCGGATTCCAAAGCAGGGGACCAATGAAGAGAACATTTCAACCATCGAATCGCAAAAAACTGGCCGATCACGGTTTTCGCGCCCGCATGGCGACGCGTCAGGGACGCGATGTCCTTCGCCGTCGTCGCGCCAAGGGGCGCAAGCGCCTGACCGTCCGCGCAGCGTCGAAGTAATCCGCCCAACAGTTCCGCACCATTCGGCCCGCACGGGTCGAGCGACGCGGGACGCAACTTCACTGACTTTCGTGACAGCGATGCAACGGCAATCCCGGTCGGCCCACGGACCGGGGCTGACTTTTCCGCGCCGATGCCGCCTGAAGAATCCGCGCACCGTGCGTGCCATCGGTGATTCTCCTGATGGTCGACGGCGCGTCGCCGCCTTTCGTGCGCTCTGGAGCGAAGGCGAACCGTCGGCGGCAGCTCCGGCGCAGTTTGCCTTTGTGGCGTCGCGGCATTGTGGAGCCGCGTATGTGCGCAATCGCATCAAGCGGCGCTTGCGTGAGGCGGTGCGAGCCAACAAAGTGAGTTGGCCCATCGGATTCCGCATCGTCATCAAGGCCAATGGCAACCGTGCCGCGTATGAGAGTTTTGAACACCTGTGTGCACAGATGAAAACAACCCTCGAACTGGTTCGGAACGACAGCGATGTGGAATCGGATTGACCGATTGCTCGGCGAGGTCGGCATTGTCGCGATTCGCGGTTACCAACTGTTGATCGCGCCATGGCTCATCGGCGGCTGTCGTCACATCCCGTCGTGTTCGGAATACGCCGCAGAAGCGTTGTCGCGTCACGGTGCGATCGCAGGCGGCAAACTGGCGGCTAAGCGTCTCGTGCGCTGCCGTCCCGGCGGCTCGTTCGGATACGATCCGGTCCCGTAGACTGATCCCGATGGACGAACAAAAACAGCCGATCAACTTCAACACGCTTCTGGCGTTCGTGGTCTTAATCGCGATCGTGCTGCTCTTGCCCGTGTACTGGGAATGGATCGGCTACAAACCGGCTCCCAAAACCGAACCGGTCGCCACCGATACGACGGCAACTTCGCCATCGGCGACACCCGAACAGCAGTCGCAAGCGATCGCCGAGAAGTCAGCTTCACAACCGGCGCAGTCTGAACAGACCTCCGACACTACAGCCGCGTTCTTCGTTGCGCGCGCCGACTGGCGCAATGAGACGATCACAGTTTCGACACCGAAGATCGAAGCGCTGATCGCCACGCGCGGCGGTCGCATCGTGCGGCTGGTGCTCAAGGACTATGTCTACAACGATGTCTACCGTCGCGGCGAGCCGATTGTCCTGCTCGACACGACCGACACCGGCGGCCCGCGCTTCGAGCCATTCTCCGATTCACTCGATTTGGCCGATGCGCCCTTTACCTCCGACCGGCACTCGCTGACGCTGCACGGCGATGATTCCGCGACGGTAACATTGACGACCCAGACACGCGCGGGCGGAACGTCCCCCTCTGGGGGAAGCACCTGGATGTTGTCCTACACGTTCTTTGCGGATCGGCATGATTTCCGTTTGCGCCTGTCGATTCCCGATCCGTGGCGCGCGGGGGTCGAACGCGAAATCGGTTACGGCTGGACCGGGGGCCTGTGGCCGACCGAACCCTCGGCCTCCGACGACAACGGCCATTTCGCCGCGGTCGCTCTGATGGGAACGGACCTGGAGAAAGTCAAGGATGTCGACAAGGACAAACCGACGCAAACGCTCACCGGCGAAACACACTGGGCCGCGGTGCGCACGAAGTATTTCGTTTGCGCGGTGATCCCATCGCACGTTGGTTCGGAGTTCCATGTCGTCAGCGACACCCGCCCCTGGATCGCGCCCGGTGCATCGGCCACGCTCAAGCAATTCTCCGCCTGGGTCCGCAGCGATCTGCGCACCGGCGAACCGGTCGATCTGACCTGGACGGTCTACGCCGGCCCGATCGACTACGACGTGTTGAAGTCCCACAATGTCGGCCTGGAGGAGATGGTCGATCTGGGGTGGCGCTGGATCGTGCGCCCGTTCGCACTGCTGTTGCTCTGGCTCTTCGGAATCCTGCACTCGGTGATCCCCAACTTTGGCGTCGTCATCATCATCTTCGCGCTGTTGATCAAGACCGTGATGCATCCGTTGACCAAAAAACAGATGCGCTCGATGCGCCGCATGCAGTCGCTGCAGCCGAGGATGGAAAAGCTGCGCGAGCGATTCAAGAAAGACCCGCAGCGGATGAATCAGGAGATGATGAAGATGTACCGCGAGGCGGGGGTCAATCCGCTCTCCGGCTGCCTGCCGCTGTTGCCGCAGATGCCGATCTTCTACGCGCTCTTCCAGTTGTTCCAGACCACGATCGAGCTGCGCGGCGCGCACTTTGTCGGCTGGGTCACCGACATGTCGCAAAAGGACCCCTACTACATCCTCCCGATCATCATGACGGTCGCGATGTTCGTGCAGCAGAAGCTCTCCACCAAGGACCCCAAGCAGAAGATGCTCATCTACCTGATGCCGTTGCTGTTCGGATTTCTGTTTCGCAACTTCCCGGCGGGCTTGAATCTCTACTGGTGCTGCTACAACATCTTCTCGATCATCGAACAAGTCTGGCTCATCGGCCACCCCGACGACGAATCCCCCGCCGATGCCGACGAAGTCGGCTCCGGCCGCATCCTCAAGACCGAAACGGCTGCGTAACCTGCTCGCCTTACCGGCAACGGATTGGTGCACATCAGAGACCTACTGCGACTTGCACTTAAGTGCGAGCCAATGGCCCACCTGCTTCTTCCCAACCGATCACAATCTGCTTGCGTGTCAGCCCGAAGCCAGCATATTCATTCAATCCGGAGGACAATCGAATGGGGTCACATCTCTTGAACAGTGTACGTGAGAGTGCGGCTTATCGTGGCTTCATCGAGATTGCTACTCAAGCCCTTGTTCTCTTTGGCCTGCTCGGTATGGGAATAGCTACGTATAGGCACTTCACTCCCCCCGACCTATCGATCACCTATCAGATGCTCGATACTATCAAGCCAGTTCACACGAAGACGGCCTGGGATACAGCTTCGAACTCAATCCCTGACAGTCTCTCGACCTTGAAACAGCAAATTAGCAAGTTCCTTGGAGTAACTCAGATACTAAGAGTGACATTTGAGAATAACTCAAGAATGACAATAACTGATATTGCGCTCTCACTCCGCCTGGCTCGTGAAATAACTGACTGCGCTGTTGAATCTCGTGATCTCTTGTTAATCAAAAGGCAGTCGGAGATTTGTACGTACGCCGAAAGGGAAGATGGATCATTCGTATTCGAGAGTATTGGCGAACTCCCCCCTCACGCAGGCTTCGTACTAACAATTTGGGGTTCATTTGGCTCCCGAGAACAGCCGGCACCAATCGACGTTAGTTCATCCGCCAACAGCAATTCTGTCCGGCGTGCCTCGCTCATAACCGGAGTCGGTTTGTATCTCGCAGAGAATCTGTTCTCTTTGACGGTGACGTTTATCTTTTTCATCGTCCTCGCGATAGCTGTACGGCTTGGAAGGAAGAAATGAGAGAGGGCCACCTCCTCGTGCACAAGGCTGTAGCGTTGGGACGGGCCTTCGCGTTTGTGTTACGGCGCTTCACTGCCGCGTCAATTGATTTGCTATGCATCTCCTTCATTTGCGTCTTTGGCGCACTTATTGGAGGATTATTCGGCCCTCTTTCGCCTCACCTCTCATCGGCGACCTTCATATTGGTATTCGTCTTGTACTATATCGTCCTCGAAACGTTCCAGAACGGAACGACAGTTGGAAAGTGGCTGCTTCGATTATCGCGCGCATCATCAACTAACAAAACATTAAATCTGGCTAGGTCATCTCTGAGAGCGGCGCTCTTTGTACTATGGCCGTTAACATTAGCCATCTTGCTTGATTTAGTATTCATGATCTTGCAACTGCCCCAATTACTATCTGTAGGACTGAACCTGTTCGTACTTGGAGTGATAGTGTTTGCATGGCCAGTCTCTGTCTTGTATTCCGGCGGGCAGTCATCTCTGTTTGATGTTATGGCCGGAACGCGCGTCCTTAGCATGGGAAGGGGCGATGACGCCTCATCGCGCGGAGGGATTGCAGCGCAGATTGTCGTGTCGATCCTGGCATCTGGTTTGCTTCTCGTCGTCCTCTCATGGCTGGTCCCACACGTGAGGAGGAGCATAGACACATCCGCAATGCCGCCTCGCGGCGTGGATAAGGACACTCGAGTTGTTTCGGTACTGCGAAGTCGGACATTCCCACTCATCCTCGCACACTATTATTCATTCCTGTATGACGATCCATTCATCCAAGTGACACATTTCGGCGAAGGCATCGATACACTGACCTTTAAATCGTCAATCCTCTCAGGCATAGAATCAGTTTCATAACCTCAAAAACATCTTGCCAAGCCATTTCGCGGGTGTGATGCTCGCCTCCGTGAGGGGGGGCCTCATGCCACGATACGAACGGATGTTGACCGACCGGCAATGGCGGCAACTCGCGCCGCTATTGC
>DASWIS010000021.1 GCA_036397555.1 Candidatus Zixiibacteriota bacterium
CTGGGACTCCTACCCCGGAGGATCGGTGTTATTGTCCGGGACGACCAACGGCAGCGGTGCATTCGCGCTGGGAGACCCGGGTGTCGGCTCATTTGATGTGCGCGTCTACAGGTCGGGGTACTATCCGACGGTCGTGCGCGAATTGCCCATCTCGACGGACAATGCGCTCGTGCGGTTGCTTCCTGCGCCGGACGAGACAGCCACTGATCCCACGATGTTCCCGACCGATGTCACCGGCGTGGCGTCATATGACGGTGCGTTCATCAAGTCCGGCGATATCGTTGAAGCGATCGATCCCGACGACGTGAGCGCCGGCGTCGGTCCCGCCGCGGTCAACCCGGCGACAGGCGATTACCTGGTGCACATTCACGGCGACATCTCCGGCACGCCGGGCGTCGATGAGGGTGCGGAGACAAATGACCCGATTGTATTCTCGATCAACGGGCTCTCGGCCGTCCTCGATCCCGCACCGTACCTCTGGACTATGGGAAGCGGCACCAATGGCCTCGATATTACGGTAGGTTCCGCGAACATTCCCGGCGCCACGACGACCGGTCCCTCAGACATCGTCGGGCAGGCCGGCAAGACGGCCGGAATGGTTGTCGCGTTGACCAACTCCGGGCAGACAAATGAGACATTTACCATCTGGGCGGAGAACGACGAGGGCTGGACGACGACAGTGAATTCGGTCAAAGGACTCGGTGTCGCGCTCAACACCGGTCAGTCGGCTCAGCTTGTCGTCGAAGTCCAGATTCCACCGGCGACGCCGAACATGACGACCGAGATCCGCCTGTTTGCCGAAGTCGACGGCTATGCCCCCGGCAACTCCGGTATCTTCACCGAATTGGAAGTCACAACGATTCTGGGCATCGGCGATGACCGGGGCGGATTGCTTCCGGATCAATTCTCGCTGGCGCAGAACTATCCGAATCCGTTCAACCCGTCGACGACGATCGCGTACAATCTGAATAACACCGGCCGCGCGCGTCTGGAGATCATCAATATCATCGGCCAGCCGATCCGCACGCTCTTCGATGAAGTTCGATTCGCCGGAATCGGGCACGCCGTGTGGGATGGACGCAACGAACGCGGGGATGTTGTACCGACCGGAATCTATTTCTATCGCCTCACACAGGAGACCGACACGCAGATTCGTAAAATGGTCCTGTTGAAGTAATGTCTGTACTCATTGAGACGTATCTCAATCCCCCCGCGCGGTCGCGGGGGGATTTTTGTTGGCCGCAGAAACAGCGACGCATGAATTATATTCTTTCCAGAAGCTCGAATTGTCCGTTGCGATGGAATTTGTATCATGCCGGAATTGCCCGACATTACGGTCTACATCGAGTGCCTGAAAGAGCGGATTCTGGGTCGAACAATCGAGCGGATCGACATCCGCAACCCGTTTGTGCTCCGTACGACTGACCCGGCGATCTCTGATGCTCAGGGAAAGCGGGTCATTGAGATCAGACGCATCGGTAAGCGCATTGTATTGGGATTTGAAGGTGGTTTGTATCTGGTCATCCACCTGATGATCGCCGGGCGGCTGCATTGGCGCGGACCCGGAGAGAAGCTGCCCGGTGGCAGGATCGCGTTGGCGAGTGTCACGTTTCCGGATGGAACGCTGATACTGACGGAAGCCGGGTCCAAACGGCGCGCTTCCATCCACATGGTGCCGGCAGCGGAGTCGCTCCACACCTTTGACCGCGGCGGAATCGAAGTCCTCGAGGCAACACCGGAGGAGTTTGCAGCGCGGCTGCGGCTGGAAAATCATACGCTCAAACGCGCATTGACCGATCCGCGACTGTTCAGCGGCATCGGCAATGCCTACTCCGATGAAATCCTGCACCGCGCGCGCCTCTCGCCGATGCTCCTGACGGTCAAGCTGAGCGCGGACGAAACTGCGCGGCTGTATCACGCGGTGCGCGACACGCTGACGGATTGGACCAATCGGCTCCTCGCAGATGCCGGCGGTGCATTTCCCAAGCACGTAACGGCCTTTCATGCGTCGATGGCGGTGCACGGCCGTTTTGGGCAGCCGTGTCCCGTGTGCCACAGCCCGATACAGCGTATTCGATACGCGGACAATGAGACGAACTACTGTGCACGGTGCCAGACCGGAGGACGTCTGCTGGCCGATCGCGCCCTGTCGCGATTGCTGAAGAAGGACTGGCCGCGAACAATCGATGAATGGGAAACCTGATGGGTGCGTGTTGGTGGGAATCGCGGAGTCAGATGCGCGTCTCCTTCCACTTCCCGCGACGGAACAGCCAAATCCCGACCAGGGCCGCCGCCGATTCGGCGACGACAATCGACCAATATACACCGTTTTGCTGCGCACCCAGCTTCATCGACAGCACGTATGCCAGGGGAATCTCCAGCAGCCAGAAGCAGAAGAAGTTGATTTTGGTCGGCGTTATGGTGTCGCCGGCGCCGTTGAACGCTTGCGGCATCACCAGCCCCCACGCGTAAAACAGATACCCATACGATACGATGCGCAGGCAGTCGGCGCCGATTGCGACGACTCTCGCTTCGGAGGTAAAAAACCGGATCAGTGATTCATTGAACAGCAGATACACGCTCGACACCGCGAGCATGAAGACCATCGTGGCCAAACCGGTGAACCAGACAGAGCGCTCCGCGCGCTCCGGCTGATTGGCGCCGAGATTTTGCCCCACCAACGTGGCGGCGGCATTCGACAGTCCCCACGCCGGCAGGAACGTAAACACGAAGATGCGCAAGGCGATGGTATATCCCGCGACCGCTTCGCTGCCGAACACCGAGACGATTCGCACGAGTCCGATCCAGGAGGATGTCGCGATGACGAACTGCCCGATTCCTCCCAGGGACGTGCGCACCAGCCGCCTCATGACGTCCGCTTGCGGCCGTATCTGCGAGAGCAGCACGCGGATATGTTTGGCCCCTCGCAACAAGACCCAGAGCTGGACGCAGACTCCGACACCACGTCCGATGTTGGTGGCGATGGCCGCACCTTCGATACCCAACGTGGGAAACGGTCCCCATCCTAAAATGAGCGCCGGATCGAGCACGATGTTGATGCCGTTGGCAATCCACAGGACACGCATCGCCATCGCGGCATCTCCGGCGCCTCGAAATACGGCATTGATGACGAAGATCAGCATGATCACGGCGTTGCCGCCGAGCATCCACGCCGTGTACCGGTAACCGTGCTCGATGCTCCAGGCATCGGCCCCCATCAGCGCAAGAATCTCTTTGGCGAAGATGATGCCGGCGACCGCAAACGGCACCGCGGCGATCGCCGCCACGATGATCGCCTGCACCGCGGCGTCAGCGGCTTCTCGGTGACGTTTCTCGCCGATGCGTCGCGCCACCAGAGCGGTCGTCCCCATCGAGAGTCCGATGGAGACCGCGTATACGAGCGTGAGCACTGACTCAGTCAGCCCGACGGTGGCGATGGCCGATGACCCCAGCGATGAGACGAAGTAGACATCGACGACGGCAAAGACCGACTCCATGACCATCTCCAGCATCATGGGGATGGCCAGAAGCACGATTGCGCGTCCGAGGCCGCCCTGCGTGTAGTCCTGCTCGGTCCCGCGAATGGCGTCGGCCAGATCACGAATGAGTTGTCGCGCGCGGGACATCGGCGTCTGTTCCGGGTGCATGTGGCTGTCCGGGGATGACTTCCAGAGGCAAGATCAGTCTTTCCGTATCACGGTCGCAAGCGAGAGAAAAGTGGCTTGATTGCTTCCCGGACCGGGGTATCTTCCGGGCGTACCAACTGCCATTCGCAATGGATTCAATCAATCAGGAGGGTTCGCATGAGACTTCCGAACAGTTGGCGTCGCTTTGCGGTCCTGCTGGTCGTTGCTGCCTGCGGCATGTGGGCTGCCGGCAGCGCGATGGCCGATGTCACCATCAAGCAGACGATCCGCAGCGAAGGCATGGGCGGCCTCTTCAATACGGAGATCACCACCGAGACTTACATTCAGGCCGACAAGCAGTGCACCGTGACCGAAACCGACATGAAGAGCAAGATTTTGGGCGGCCTCGTCGGCGGCGGCAAGCCGGTTAAAACGACGCGCATTGAACGTCTGGATGAGGGCAACGTCTACGATATCGACCATGAACGAAAGACCGTGCGCGTGACCCCCATCTCCGAAATCAAAGAAAACAAGTCGAGTCTCTTCGGCGGCCAGGGAATGGGCGAAGACGGAAAGTCTGACGATCAGGGTTTTGATACCAGCAAGTTCAAGATGGAGAAGCCCAAGCTCACGGTCGCCAAGACGGGGAAGACCGGAACGTACGCCGGGTACGACTGCACCGAAAGCCGCGTGGAGATGGAAGTCAATGGCGTGAACACCGAGACAGGCGGCAAGGTGAGGTTTCGCGTGGTCATGGACCTGATGCTCTCCGAAGACGTTCCGGGGATGGATGAGCAAGCCGCCTTTGCACGCGCCTACGCTGAGGCCACGGGTTTGGAGGAGTATTCCGGCGCCAACTCGGCCGAGGTGATGGCCGAAGCGCTCACACAGTATGGATTCGAATCCGACGAATTCGCGAAGTTCGCCGCGGACCTGAAGGGATCGCCCTTGCACACGCGCATGAATCTTTTCGCGGAGGGCGAAGGCATGGGCATGTCCGGCGAAGACGGCGACGCTGAGCAGGATGCCAAAATGGCCGAAGCCATGAAAATGATGGAGAAGTTCATGGGCGGAGACGACAAGTCCGACAAAAAGTCAGACGACGAGACGGAGCCGCAATCCGGCGATGAGGGCGCGATGATGACGTTCATCGCGGAAGTGACCGAGATCTCCACCGGCGGCATCACGCCCGACCACTTCACGCCCGATTCCAAACTCAAGAAAGTCAAGTGACGGGCGCCCCCGGCGCCGCAGGGCGCCGTCCACGGTTGACTCCCGCAAGTCTGACGGCGGCTTCGGAATCGAGCCGCCGTCTTTGTTTTCCTCATTCTCTGTGCCGCCCGAACAAATGAGGTGTTGAAGACGTAGACCCCAGTGCGGACGGAGCACTATTTTACGTGTGACTATGAGGCGGGTTCTCGATCAACGCTTCGAGATTCTGGTTGAGCTTCACTCCGGCTCGGGCGGACGTCTGTTTTACGCGTGGGACAGACTGCATCAGCGCGCGGCCGCCGTGCGTGAGATGCGCACCTCCGATTCCGCCTCTCCGGGGCAGGATTGGCTTCGTGTCGCACGTCAGGCCGCCCTTCTCGCGCATCCGTCGGTCGTGCCGACGTACGCGCTAAGTCGGGACGCCCATGGTGCCCATTACATCGTCACGTCATTCGTTGACGGGTTAGACATCCGTTCCGTCCTCGACCGGCTGGCGGCGCTCTCGAAGAGACTCCCGGAGATGCTGGTCTGGTATCTCGTCGACCATGTGCTCGATGCACTTGTTGTTGCGCACGGCTCATCCATGTCCACATCGAAGCGTCCGGTCCTCATCCACGGCATGCTGGATGCCGAGCGCGTGCTGGTCGACGCCACCGGGCGCGTTCTCGTCACCGATTTCGTGACACCGCAGGTGCGTCGGGCGCTTGGGCGGACGATACACGCGGCATCACAGCGGTGGGGAGAAGCTGCCGAGGCGAGTGATCGCGATCCGACACGACGGCTACCGGATCCAACCGATGATCTGACCGGCATATCGTGGCTCATCTATGAGGCGATGACCGGCGACCAATCGCCGGCGTCCGGCCGTGAGTTCCGCCGGATCGGCAGCACTGGCTTGTCCGAAGAGGCCGAGCGGGCATTCGGCGTCGCGCGTTTCTCGCCGGAGATGCAGGGTTTTCTGGCCAGGGCGTTTGCACCGAGTCGCGCGCGGCGCTTTGCCTCGGCCACCGTCATGCGCGACGAGCTGCGTCGAAGCGCGGGTCCGATCGACACTGAACGCTGCCGTGCCGAATGGTCCCTGGTCGTGCAGGGACTGCTCAGCCCATCAGAAGCGGAGCAGCGCCGTCGTCTCGTGATGTTGCGCGGAGGATCAGGCGGCGCCGTCGAAGACATTGCCACGACTGATTTGTTGATATCCGAGATTCCCGTCGACCCCGAAACTCCGACTGAGGCCGTCGCGCCGGACGATATGCCGACCCGCAGGTTTTCCGTCACGGTCCCGATGGCGCATCGGACCGAGTCCTCGCCCGCGTATCCGCGCGAGCGGCCGTCAGAAGCTCTGCCCTCACAACCGAGGGGGGGTCGCCCTCGGCGTTTACGGAGGCGGGTCGCAATCGGGGGGCTGATTGCCATCCTGGCGCTTGCCGCGTGGTATCTCCTCGATCGCAGCATTAACAGAATGGCCGGGGCGCCCAGCAGCGTTTTTAACGATTCCTTGTATTTGCAGACTGTGCCTCCGGGAGCGAGCGTCCGGATCAACGGCGATTCGGTCGGGATCACTCCGTGGCCATACGGACGGTTGGAGCCGGGACCATTGCGGCTGGAATTCGTCTATGCGGGATTCGCGCCGATTGAGACGGTGCTCGTCATTCGGGAGACCGATGCGCTGTCGCAGATGCCGGACTTCGTGTTTACTACATCAATGACATTCAGCACGCTTCCCGCCGGAGGGCGTCCCATCGTCGATGGCCGGCCCTTGCGCGATCGCGAGGCGGTCGGGTATATACTCGCCGCCGATGACACAATCACCGTTGAGTTCGAGTTTCGCGGGCAGGGTTCCTTGGGGGGTCGTCCCTCGGCGCGACTCAACCCCGTTGTGGGGTTGTTGCCACCGACCGATACCGTGATGTGGCGCTGGGAACCCTCGCGTGAGGGCGCGATCGCGGTACTCACCGGATTGTTCGTACGGACAGTTCGCCTTGTCTCTGAACCGCCCGGGGCGCTCATCTTCCTGGATGGCGACCTGCAGCCGGTCGGTACGACGAATTCGTTCATCGAATTCCCCTACGGTGAGCACACGGTCCACCTGCAGCGGCCGCCGTTTCTCGACTACCAATTCTCGCTGGACGTCGGTGAGCAGACGCCGTCGGTGTACGCGGCGGTGCTGCGGCGGACCGTGCGCATTAACGCCGTCAACGCGCGGCGTCGGAGTGAAGAGGTGACCGCCGCGATCGCATGGATTCGTGTCGGCGACCAGTATGTGCGCTCGCCCGACGACGGTCTCTCCACGCCGTACTCGCTGACCCTCGACGGACGTCCGCATGATATCTACCTGACGGCGGATGGCTTTGCCGATACGACGGTACTTCTCGATGCCGAGTCGATGCAATTGACCGTGGCGATGCGCGAGGCCGAAAGATCAACGTTGCGTCAGACAGCGGACGAGTCTGAATCGGAATCGTGGGTACGGTTTATCGTGCGGGATGGCCGCACCCCGGTTGCCGGGGCCGAAGTGATTGGGATTGAAAAAGCCTCCGGGGAGATCGTACGTTACGGACTGACCGACCCCGACGGGGAACTGACGACACAGGTTCCGATCGGCGACTACGATTGGCAGGCGTCCAAGTACGGATTTGAGGGCAAGATCAACGGCGAACGTATTTCGCCCAGCGACAGAACCAAGAAGATTACATTGAGTCTGAGACCGTTGTAACCGAAACCCAATCGTCGGTTCAATCCTCCATGCCTCGGTTTGAGATCGCTCATCAGGGACGCACCGTACAAGAGGTCTCCCTGGATCAGGAACGCATTGAACTGGGTTCGGCCAAGACCAGCGCTTTGTATATCAACGACCTGCTGATTGCACTCCAACAAGCGGCCTTCGTCAAAGACCAGCCGCAGGGGCGCTATTCACTGCACCCACGCACTCCCGTTCCGCCGATGACCGTCAACGGTGAGACGGTGTCGGTGCCAACGCCCGTGGACGAGGGCGCGATCGTCTCAGTCGAGGGATACGAAATCAAAGTCAGCTACGGCGGTGCCGCCGTCGGATCGCTCAGAGCGCAAGAGCCGGAGAAGCCCTCAGCGCGGGTGCACGATGAAGTCCCGTTGCCGCCGCCGCTGGAGCCGGATTTGCCTCCGCCGCTGGATGACACACCGCCGCCTCCCAGACGAGTGACTCCTGCTCCTGCCGCGCCCAAGTCGAGCCAGATAGCGCCCGCACCGACGCGCGATGCGGAACGGACAGTCTTCATACAGAAGATCGGACGGCTGGTGGCGATCGGCGGACCACTGCAGGGGCAATCATGGGAGCTCGTTCCGGGCGAGACCGCTATCGGACGCGACCCTTCACAGAACCGCGTCGTGGTCCGTCTTGACGAAAAGGGGGAAGTAGACACAAGCGTGTCACGGCGGCATGCCACTGTCCATGTCGAAGGGAAATCGATATCTGTCGAGGATTGCGGCAGCGCGGCCGGGACGTTCGTCAACGACACTCAGGTCGTGCCAGGAAGACCCATCCAATTGAACCACAACGATATAATCGAGATTCGCTCGGCGCGTAAGAGTACGTTGCTGAGAGTTGAGCTCTTCGGAGCGCAGCAAGCTTCCGGGCCGGCGGCGTCTCCGCCGAAACCCGCCGCGCCCCGGCCGATTCGAGAGGCCGTGTCCCTGTCGCTCGACGAGCCGCCTGCCCAGCCCAGACCGCCCGGCCCTTTCGATCCTTTTGCTGACCCCTCCGCATTGGACCCCCTGGGAGCGTCTGTTAAGCTGCCTGCCGCGAAGCCGCAAAAACAAGATGCCGCGCCGCCTGGGGGCTTAGATGAGAACCCGTTTCTGCCGATTGATGACAAAAGAGGCGGTGGTCGACGGCCCCCCTGGATGTGGGCGGCGATCATCGTGGCGATCGTCTTTGTCGTCGGGTTTTTGTTCTTGTGGCTGATGTAGTTAGCCCCGGCGCAATTCCGAATCCGCTGCCTCTAATCGTTGCCTGAGGGGGTCAGCGACCGTTATGTTTGAGAGTCTGGGATCGACGCCGGGCCGTCATGAGGTGATGCCCCAGCGGCTCGTGGTGAGCAACCTGTCCCACCTGTCCCGAGCGGAGTCGGGGGAAGCGGAGTCGAGGGAAGCGAACCCAGACGATGTCGAAAACCGTCGGGACTCCGCGCATTCATTTCCCATGAAAGTTGAGTTGCTCGCAGAGACCGATATCGGCCAGGTCCGACGTATCAACGAGGACAGCTATCGGCTGATCCCGGCGCAGCAGGTGGCCATCGTGTGCGACGGCATGGGCGGCCACGCGGCGGGGGAAGTCGCATCGCGCTGTGCGGTCGAGACGGTCGAGGCGTATCTCACCCGCGATGCGAGCATGCCTGTTGTGGCGCAGCCCGATTGGGACGAGCCGCAGTTGGCCCACGAAGCTCGTGAGTTGGTCTGGGCGATCCGGCTGGCCAACCGGCGTGTCTTCCTCGCTGCGCAGTCGCAACAGCAGATGGCCGGCATGGGAACCACGCTGGTCGCATTGCGTGTCGCGTCGGGCACGGTCACAGTCTGCCATGTCGGCGATTCCCGCGCGTACCGTTGGCACGCCGGTGAATTGGAGCCGGTCACGGTCGATCACTCGCTGGTGGCGGAATTGGTCGCACGCAATGAAATCACCGCCGAACAGGCCGAGTCCTTCGCCGACCGCAATATCATTACGCGCGCACTGGGGACACGGCCCGCCGTGGCGGTCGATGTCAATGTGATCCCCGCGAAGACCGGCGACTGGTATCTGCTCTGCTCCGATGGACTCTCCGGCGTGCTCACCGACGGCGACATCGCCGACACGATCCGCCGCAACAGCAACGATCCTGCGCAGGTGATTCGCGAGTTGATCGAGCGCGCCAACGACCGCGGCGGACCCGACAACATCACCGCGGCGATCGCGGTCGTGCGCGACGCCGACCATCCGCAATCGCTGCAGAGCGAGAGCGGCACCGTTCCCGAGTCCCCCGCCGAAATCGGCGACAAGGAAGACGCCTATCTCGACATGATGTTCGGCTCCGGCGACGCCGACAGCATCGATCTCACCGAAGAACGCACAGACCGCATTCCCCTGAATCTCTCACGCCAGCAGAGACCGCCGGAGTAGGCGGGCGGGAGCTCCGAGTGAATGGGCGGCCGCGATCTCTGATCGCGGTCACCTAATCGTCACGCAGGGCATCGGGCCACAGCAGGACGCCTTGGCCTACGAAGACTCTGCCTGACGGCATGAGTCTTCTTCGGCTACTCCAGCCCTCTATGCCAATGGAGGAGGGCAGGAACGGCAAACCAGCGTCTTGTGGCGAGCACGGTCGAGCCACAGCCAATCCGCTTAATCATTCTTTCGCTGGAGAAAGGACACACGTCGTATGGCTTACATAGACGGTGTTTACAAGCGCCTCGACGAGATCATCGCCGACCCGCAGGTCCCGTACGAAGAAGTACGGGAGCGGATGCGGCAGTTCGTCGCCGAGGAGATTCGGAAGTCGTTCTGGAACGGGGTCAAATCCGGTTCCGGACGGCGACCGCGCACCGCGAAGGGCGAGACTGTCTCGTCCGACGAGGTGACGGTGCCCAAGGTTTAGGGCACCAGCCGGCGCAGGCGGCGGCTCATCCGCCTGCACTCAACTTATCAGCTAATCGGTATCACGTATGCGCAAAACCTACCACTCACCAAGCCTCTGGGCGTATCTCATCAAGGATTTCGTCGAGTTCGGAGTCGGAGCCACAATCATTCTTGGATTGCTACTCCTTCTCAAGGGCTGGGTCTAAAACCCAGCCCTCTTGCCCTTTTTTTGCTCGCGGAACATCTGCCCGCCCTATATGAGATCCTCTTAGTTTGAAGGCTTAGCCATCTCTATGCTCCGCTCCTCTGGGAGGCCAAACACTTTGGGATTGAGATACCGGCCCCGCAGATCACTCTCCTTCTCTTCTTCAACTATAACTGGGTTTTGCAATGCCCATGCATCTTTCCGCACGCCGTACACGACCCAATGGAACCTCTGATCTGGATTCCCGTCTGCGAGACGCACAACAAATGAGTTCCCCGCTACTTCTTCAGCATACAATGCTGAGTAGCCTCCAACACATGTTAGTGAGACAGTTGGATCGGAGTTCAATGCGGAAAAGTAACTCGGCAGCTCCACCGTTGCCACGCCTCCATGAAGCTCTCCCGCCCCGCGATAAATATTCAACATCTCCGGAGATTCTGCAAAACTGTGACTGAGATACTTGTTTGCAGGGTCAAGTGGGTGATCAATCTTGAACGTCCCCGAACTCTTCGACAGTGCTCCATTTACGTGCACTTTTCCGTTGAAATACCCCGCATAACCCGTTGTCGACCTACCCCACAACCCATACGCAAGTGTCCCATTGTCACACCTCCCTGTTACACCAGTCCCATCTGTTCTGCCAGTGTATCCATATGCACCATCTACGGCGGTGCTAAAACCTTCAACGGCCGATGCGGGTACTGCATAATTGATATTCCCGGCTGTAATTGCCGCCAATGTCACGTCTGCTGAGGTTGAAATGTGAGAACTGCCGATTGCACCACTCTGAATCATTGACGACGTGATTGAATTGGATTGCCCCTCGTTTACATATCTGTTTGTGAGCGTCGAGGTGCCCTCGTACAGATCTGAGACCACGTTAAAGCGTCCGTAATCCGTTGCGACATTCACAAAATTCGACCCGTCGATTCCGTCCAGTTTGTCCGCATTCAAGTTGACGCAGACCTGCCCATTGCTGATCGGAATCGTACTTCCCGCATTTCCGGGGAGGTATCCCCCGAGCTGCTCCGAGTTCTGGATGCTTCCGATAATGGTATTCTGAACCGTGAGACTGCCGCCATTGACTTGGACGTTTCCTTCAAACAATCCAGCGTAACCGGATGGACTCTGACAGTGCAGTGCGGTGCCTCCGTTTGGCGCATTAATCCCGACTGCATCACCAAGGCCCTCCAGCACTACGTCGAGCACCTTTCCTCCAACGTAACCCACGAAGAAGGCAGCCAATGGGCCGATGGCTGCAGCTGAGTCCGCGTCTTTCGTGAGCGGCCCATCACGTCGTAGCTCAAGTCCGCCAGTGGCGTTCAATGGATACAGAGCGTTCGGAACCTGATTCCGAGAAGCAGGTATACCACTTATCGAGTCTGCATTCGGAACAACAATTGTAGGAGATAAGTCCTCTGTCTGAATTGTATAATTCTGGATCTTGTCGCTTGTCACGGCTTGTGGTCCCAACTTTGCGTTCGTGACAGATGCGTCCAAGAGCTTTCCTGTAGTCACGCTTCCCTCGGCAAGTTTCACATTTGTAACACTGTTATCGGACAGCTTTCCGGTGTTCACGGCTGCATCAGCCATCTTCTCTGTGGTCACTGCCCCGTCAGAAATCTTTCCATTCGTGACCTGCAAGTCTGCGATCTTAGCCTGCGTAACAGCACCCGTCGCCAGATCAATGGAACTTACAGCCCCGTCCGCGATTTCAAGCGAGCCGACCCCCGGAGTAATAGGTCGTACCAATGGCGCAGAACCAGCATAGTCGGCTGAATCTGAGTACGGCGCCTTGAAGCTTGTTTCGACGTCTGTGCGTTGAATTGACCCATCAATAATCTCACTTGATCCGACTGAATTTGTACCTAACACCGGATTCGGGTAAGACCCACTGAGGTCTCCTCCAGCCGTTCCAATGGGCGGCGCGGCATCAGCATGGTCAGCTGAGTCGGAATGCGGGGCTTTAAAGTCCACCGCCACATCAATGCGCTCAATGGATCCATCCAGCAATTCGGCGGATGAAATCCCAGGACTTATTGGTCTCGAAAGCGCAGCTGCCGAGGCGTAATCCGCTGTATCAGCACGTGGAGCCTTAAAGCTCGCGGAGACATCCGACGACTGGATTGATTGGTCTGCGATTTCCAATGACCCTACCGCGTTGGGCGCAAGGTCTGGATTCGGGTAAGAGCCATTCAGATCACCTCCCGCCGGACCTATTGGTGAAGCGCCAAGAGCAATATTGGCTGAGTCCGCGCCAAGCGCGTACGGCCCCGAGGTCAATGGGATTCGCCCGGGGAATACCACCGGGGCGACAATTCCTGGCCCACTTCCTATCTCGATTTGAAGATAGTACTGCTGATTGAAGGGGACGTCCAAGGGAGTCGAGTTGCCCAGGGCTATGCTGAATAATCCGTCAACCACACCGACGGCGGCTTGGTGCTCGCTCCAAATCGGGGTCCCTCCACTCGGCACGGTGAACAGATCAAGGTCCATTTCGTATGAGCCGTTCTGAAGTGCCTGGCCCGTCGTGTCAGTCAACCTTCCCTGCACACTCAGCGTACGAGGCATTTCAGCCTTGGCGAAACCACACACGAACACCACTGTGGCCGCAACAGCAAGCGTCACAACGCGTCTCATGTCACTTCCCTCCGAGTGAACAGCGGTTCACGTAAGCCGAAGTGCTCTCCGGCGCAGGAGCTCTTGTGCCTAAGGTATAGTTCATGACCCGACCAATTCAAGGGCCGTGCGGAAACTCAAAGGGGAGATTCTGCGAGTAGGCTACGGCTTGAGATTTTGCCCACGAGCATTTCATGTGCGCTATGCCGTTTCAACTGGCACCCCCAAATTAATCAATCGGAACACCATCGCCTCAAGGCTTACACGATAGCGGGACGCCAGCGGTTTTATTTCTGTGAGACTCCGAATCGGCATCAGGATGTTCTGTCTCTCCATGTCCTGAAAGAGTAGACTCTGTGGCATCAAGGAGGGTAGCAGCGAACCGATTCGCCTCAATCTCCTGAGGATCGTTTGCAAGCGACGACACCTTGTCTCGGAAAAACTTCTTGCCTGTTTCCGTTTCTGCGGGCTTTGAAAGCCCCGCCGTGTATTGCCGATCGATGTACACTGCCCCGTCGTGCAACACGAGATGTCCCAACTCGTGCGCAATTGTAAATCGCTGCCGAAGCGGGTTCTCGTTCTTGTTGATCCCGATCACGCACAATCCCTCACGGCGATACAATGCTCCGGAGAGATCACCCTGGTACGGCTCCTTCCGAACGGTCGCACCGAGAGCACGAGCAACACGATCAACAGGGATCGGCGGCGTGTCCAGCCCCAGATCCTTGAGAATCTTCTCGACCCGATTCTCTATCCGTTCCTGCCCCATCGTCGACTTCGCCATCTTACAGCCCCGCCGTTATTGGTTTACGTACGACCTTGGAGAGCCACTTCGCCAACTTTGGATCCTTGGCCAACTCATGCTCAAGACTCTCATCGTGTGACGGGAACATGACCTGCACAGGGGGGAGGCCGGGTGGCCCGGGCCGGTTTCTTCTTCGGTCGGGGCTCGCTTAACTCACCTCAAAAGATCCTCAACTCCCGCGACGGCCGCGTCCCTGCGTTCGACACCTCCAGCGCGCACGCACGCCTACAGCGCGCACGGATCGCAGAACACCGTTTCCGGGTCGCCGCTGCGGAAGGCGACGTCGACTAAGCCCACGACATCGAAAACGTTGGTCACATCGTCGCAGTTGATGTCGGTGGTCTGCCGTGAGCAGAGCGGGTTGGGGTCGGGTTCGGGGGGGACCGAGCGAAAGCCGACATCGACCGCTTTGACGACATCGAAGACATTCGTCACCAGATCACAGAGCGGGTCCGCGTGGCAGTCGCAGCCGCACGGCGGGCCGGTCAGCGTGACGACCGCCGGATAGGAGACCGGCTCGAATGAGGTCGTGATCGTCTGATGCTCCAGCGCGATACCCTCCAACGGGGCGAATGTCAGCGCGATCGTGTCGCCGGGCAGTGCCGCCGGTTTGGTCGTCATCCAGATGCGCGCGATCGGGCCGCTGCCGGGGGGCAACGGCACGGAGCCGCCGCCGTTGTCGGCGCGCAGCAGCACGGCGAGCTGCCCGAAGAGTGCGTTGTTGAAGACGTTTTGCTTCAACTCGAAGTATTCGGTCCGCGTGCCCACCCGGCTGACCGAGTCGAGCTTGATCACGGCCGGGACATTCGTCAGCGAGACCGGGATCACGAATTCTTCGATGGGCACGCCGTTGGTGGCGTGAATCTCCCAGTAAAAGCTGCCGGTGTCGTAGGGGACCGTCATGTCGGCCGGGTCGACCGTATCGGCCCACGCCGTGACATAGTTGCGCTTGATGACAAAGCGCGTTCCCAGCTCGGTGTCGATTTCCAATTCCACGTCGTATAGGCCGGGGCCGAATGTGTGCTGCGGGTTGGGAATAGTGTCGACATCGCCGTCCCCGAAGTCCCAGTCCCACGAATATGTCTCGTACAGCGAGTCGAATGTGAAGTCGACCGTCAACGGTGCCGGTCCCATAAGCGGTGTCCCGCTGAAGCTGCCGGCGATCAGTGAATTGTCGAGCGTGCCGCGCTCCAGCGTGCTGTAGTTCCAGTCGAGCTGCTGTTGGTCCATGATGTCCAAGGCACGGTCGATCTGCGCCTGGCTGGGGGGCTGGTTGTTCGGATGAATCATCGTCCAGGCGCAGCGAAAATCCTTCTGCGCGTCCGTCGAGTTGGGAATGCGTTGTCCATTGGTGGCGACGATGTGGGCGGAGTTCATGTTGAAAATGGGCCCGACGTACGGTGAACTGCAACTGTTGTCCATGAAGCGCAGCTCGGAATTGCCGGCGTCCATCTCGGCGGGGCTGACATAGCCCATCAAATACAGATCCGTGTAGCTGAACACGCCGCCGGGGATGTCGGTGTTAAACGTCAGCGTGCTGGGCACACGGGTGGCGGGATTGGTCCCGGTCCATTCACGAATCTCCATGCCGGAGCCCTGGCCGTCGACACGGAAACTCCAGTGGGCGCTGCGTCCGCAGCCGGCGTCGTCGCCCTGCATCGCCCGGCCGCCGTTGATCGGGTTGAGGAACATCGCCCAGCGATGCTCAAACTCCTGGGCCAGGACCAGACGTGTGAAACCGGCCGGGCCGCCGCTGCCCGGCTGCCAGTCGTTGACCTCCCACATCATGACATAGCCGTAGGCGACATTCGAGTTCAGCCCGTAAGCGTTACGGAAATTGAAGAATCCATCCCCGATCCCGGCGACATCGTTGAAGATCGGCAGATAGAAGGCGGCGCCGATCTGATGGTTCGGGTTGGCGCTGACGAAGAAGGCGAAATAGTCGAACTGATCGCCGTGCTCGGCGATCACCGCGTTGGCGGCCTGCGTCATCAGGTTGAATAGGGCGCCATCGCTGAAGTTCGACTGCAACAGGTTGCTTCCGTCCTCGAATATGAACAAGTCGGCGTCAGACAATGCACTGATGCCCTTTTGACCGGTTCTGATGGCCGGCGGCTTGGGCATCGCGCCCTTCAGCTCCGGATCGGGATACTCGCCGCGCTCGATCCCCTCGATGAACTTCTCAAACGCCTCACCGGACTTTTGATATCCGCAGTCGAAGGCGCTGCCGGCGCTCGCCACATCGACCGGCGGGTCCGGCTGGGCCTGGGAGGTTTCGCTTTGCGGCGTTCGGTCGGCGTTGCCGACGGTCGCAGTCAGCAGGAGAAAGAGTGAGGGCGCGATGATGAGGGCGGCGATGAGCAGACGACGATGGCGCATGTGATGTCTCCGTGGCGGGAACAGGGTTCGGTGTAATCTCATAGCCAGTGTGATTTCTATTCGATGAAACGGTTGCTCCGGCAGATGACGTCGGCCGGTTGACCACCGACGCTGACCAAAAAGAGCAACTGGACGATCGAGTTGATGGATGCTTCGACTTCGGGATCGTCGAAGATCGACGGTTCATAGGGCCCGAACAGAATGCCCCGCGTCGATGGATAGCATGCGACCGACTTGCCCCACGCATAGATCTGCTGTGCGGTGATCGGTCCACCGCCGTTGGCGGTCTGGGCATCGAAGTAATAGATCGTGCTGAGACTGTTTTTTTCGGCCAGCGCGCGCACTTGTTCGCGCCAGGCGCCGAACGATCCCGAATCGGTCGTGTATTTGGACAATACGAATCTCAAATCCGACCAGGGTCCGCCCTGATCGAGGTATGCGGCCGATGCGCCGACACCGACGTCGACTGACGGAAAGAGACTCTTGCTGTATGTCGCGGCGGCGGCGATATCGGTCAGCGGGATTGGCTCACCGCCCCACTGTGCCGGATCGTCGGCGTCCTCGAACATGATGTGACCGCGGAGTGTCCCGGAGGCGACGTAGGGGGCAAATCCGACCGAGGCATACTCATCGAGGCGGCCCATAAAACACGACAGACAGAAGGTCCCGTCGGAGTTGCGATAGTTGTCCGGCAGACCGGCGAGGTTGACGAACAAGTCGAATCCGGTCAGCCACGCGGTGTCGAGAATCGCTGCAGCGCTGTCGGGAATCAGAAAACGATACGTTCCGGTGTAGGGCGACGCGAACAACGATTCCGGCAGCACGGTGGGCCCCACCGGCTGCCCCAGCGGGTGCTTGCGCACGGTGTTGACGAAGATCGGCGTGTTGTTCACCGTCGGCACCTCCGTCGCCCCGCCGGTCGGCCCCTGGGCATCACAGGTGGTCAGCAACAATGACACGATGACTAAAGCGACGACGTACCGGCAACACAAGCCGTTTAGTCCTTTGACGGCGCTTGGCGAAGACATCAGTTTTGATCGATCAGTCGACCTGCGCCACCAGATGGCGAACGCAGTACAGTCGCGCACCATGCACAAGATAACACTGACCGCGACTTTTCATTGAAGTTTCCTGGCGGAGAATCCCGTGCGGCCTGTTGGGTGTACCTCAGTAAGTCATTGCCGTACAACGTCATTTGCCACGTTTCGCGTGTGAGGGCTGCCCTGCTCCGCCGTCACGTCGATGGCGATGCCGCCGCGGACATTGAAGTGTCCGGTGATGCGCATCCAGCGCGGGGCGATGGCGGCGGTCAGCGCATCGAGGAGTTCGTTGACCAATCGCTCATGGAAGATGCCGACTTCGCGGTAGGTCCACAGATACAATTTGAGCGATTTGCTCTCAAGGACACGACGGTCGGGGATGTAGGAAATCTCAAGTGTCGCGAAGTCGGGCTGGCCGGTGATCGGGCAGAGGCAGGTGAACTCGGTGCAGCGAAAAGTGACGACCGTGTCGCGCTCGGGATGCGAATTGGGAAAAGTCTCCAACTGGCGCGTCGGTTTGGTTGCGCCGCGTCCCAACAGCGTCAGTCCCGTTGCTGCCCGCCGCCTGCGTGTCGGTTTCTTTCTTCGTGCCGGCATTTGCGCTCCTAATCTCCGGTGTAATGGCACGCCGTCGTACAGGTTTCGCGCACGATGACTTCATGCGGCCGGCAGCGCGCGGCGGCCAGTTTGCTCCACAACCAACGGGCGAAGATTTCCGATGTGGGATTCTCCAGCTCCGGGACATCATTGAGACACCGGTGATCGAGATGTGGGTACAAGTGCTCCAATGCCGACAATGTGCGGTAGTCATCCGGTGTCGCGACTGTCACCTCAAAGCTGTGTCCGTGCAGACGATGACACCTGTGTGATTGCGGCAGGCGCGGCAGATAGTGGGCGGCCGCGAAGCCGAACGTGATGCGGCTGATCGAATCGTCGCCATCGCTGCGCGTCACTATCGGCGCGTAGGCGGTAGCCCCAACGATCCTGACGTCGCAGCCAATCCCAGCGCTAAGCAGTCTCTCCGCGACTTGCCTCCTGATCCAATCGGCGAGCCCGGTGAGGGTTGTGACTTTGAGTCCCTCAATCTCGTTGAGACAGTAGTGATCCAGTTGGTTGATCACCGCGTTGCCCGTCGCCTTCAAATCACCGAAGTCCAAAAGCCAACCCATCTTCTCGTCCAGCGGGCCGGTGGCAGAGATCAGCGCTTCATACGTGTGCCCGTGCATGCGTGCGCGGATATCCGCCTCGGCGACATGCGTGTTGCGATGCGCGGCGTCGAACTGAAAGCGGCGGGAGAGTGTGAGGGTCATCGTACCGCGACGGTATTGGTTTCGTACGTAACAGGATCGGTCAGTCCGGCGGCATCGAATGCCCGCAGGCGAATCCTGCAGGCATCGCAGCGTCCGCAGGCGGCGCCGGACTTCGACGGCTGATAACAGCTGCGGGTCAGCGCGAAGGGGACGCACAGTTCGGCGCCACGCTGCACGATCTCAGTCTTCGTCATCCTCAACAAGGGGGCGTGGATGCGCCATCGCGAGGATTCCTCCACGCCCGCCTTCGTTGCGAGCGTGGCCAATTGTTCAAACGCGCTGAAATACTCCGGGCGGCAGTCGGGGTATCCCGAATAGTCCAAAGAGTGCGCGCCGATGTAGATGTCGCCGGTACCGAGTGTCTCGGCCCATCCCATCGCCAGCGCGAGGAATATCGTGTTACGCGCCGGGACATAGGTAATCGGGATATCCGAACCGATCTGCTGTGCCGTGCGATCGGTCGGCACAGGTTCTGATCCGGTGAGCGCCGAACCGCCCCAGCGCGTCAGATCGACCGGCAGCACGAGGTGGCGCTCGACGTGCACGGCGCCGGCGATGTTGCTGGCGGCGTCCAATTCGGCGCGATGGCGCTGTCCGTAGTCCACCGTCAGGGCGTAGAGTGCAAGCCCCTCATGGCGCGCAATACTCGCGCATACAGCGGAGTCCAATCCGCCGCTCAGGAGCACGACGGCTCGAC
This sequence comes from Candidatus Zixiibacteriota bacterium, assembly GCA_036397555.1. Classification (NCBI taxonomy): domain Bacteria; kingdom Pseudomonadati; phylum Candidatus Zixiibacteriota; species Candidatus Zixiibacteriota bacterium. The sequence continues at coordinate 19,481 of DASWIS010000021.1, forward strand.
GCTGGCCGCTCACACCGACCTCGCTGCCGGATCCCAGATGTATTTGTGCATTTGCAATTGCAGCCGGACGTCGAGTTTGTCTGCCAGAATCCATTCGGTCAGCGTGCCCGGATCGAGCTTTCCGAAGACAGTCGAGAAGAGTACCGTGCACCGGCCGGACAGTCGGTGACGGGATACGGTATCGGCGGCCCAGTCGTAGTCGGCGCGATCACCGATCACAAATTTGACCTCATCACGCGCTGTCAGGTGCGCAATGTTCCCCCAACGGTTCTGTTCGCACTCTCCGGATGAGGGGCATTTCAAATCCATGATGCGAATGACGCCTTGGGGGAGCACATCGATGGGACGCTCGCCGGAGGTCTCGACCAGAACGGTCTTCCCCTTCTGGAGCAGTCGCTTGGACAAAATGGGACATCCCGGCTGCAGCAACGGTTCGCCGCCGGTGATTTCGACCAGCTCGATTTGATGCCGCAGCACTGCGTCCACCACGTCATCGATACTCATTCTTGTGCCTTCGTAGAAGGCATACTCGGTGTCGCAATAAGTGCAGCGGAGGTTGCAGCCGGTCAGCCGCACGAAGACGCATGGCCTGCCCGCCCACGTCGACTCGCCCTGAATGCTGGCGTAGATTTCGTTGATGAGCAGCCCCGGCGGCGCTGTTTCCATTCCGTAAACATACCGATTCGCGCGGCGCCGGTGCAACCGGCTCGGACGGGCCACAACGTCGGATGCGCCTTGTATCGCATCGCAGGCACGCATTAGTTGATGCGCATGGCCAAGCCGCAGGTCCGGTCGGGGGGAGGATTCCGGGCGATCGCCTATGTGCTGCGCAAGGGGCGCGAGGCGGGTGGCCTACTGTCGCTGTACCGGCGGCTGCGTTCCCGTAACACCTGCAAGACCTGCGCCTTGGGAATGGGCGGCCAGCGCGGGGGGATGGTCAACGAGGCAGGGATTTTCCCGGAGGTCTGCAAAAAGTCGGTACAATCGCAGGCCGGGGACATGGCGGGGGCGATCAGTGAGGAGTTTTTCGCCGGCAATTCGTTCGACCACTTGTCCCAACTGACGTCGGCTCAACTGGAACGGCTGGGGCGCCTCGCCTTTCCCATCGTCGCCGCGCCGGGCGATAATCATTACCGTCGCATCGCCTGGGAAGAGGCGATGCAGCGTTCGGCGGAGGCGCTGAAAGCGGCACCTCCGACGGAGACGTTTTTCTATTCCTCGGGACGCTCCAGCAATGAGGCGGCATTTCTGCTCCAGCTGGTCGCGCGTGCCTACGGCACGGCAAACATTCACAACTGCTCATACTACTGCCATGCGGCTTCCGGCGTGGCGCTCAGCGCGGCCATCGGCACCGGCACCGCAACGGTCGTGCTCAATGATCTGGCCAGGGCCGATCTGGCGCTGGTCGCCGGCGCCAACCCAGCATCAAACCATCCGCGGCTGATCACGCAACTGGTCAATCTCCGTCGGCGCGGCGGCACGGTCATCGTCGTCAATCCAATCCGTGAGGTGGGATTAGTGCGTTTCCGTATCCCCTCGGACTGGCGGAGTCTGCTCTTTGGTTCCGACGTCTCAGATATCTACTTGCAGCCCCACGCCGGAGGGGACGCGGCACTCTTTGCGGCAGTGCTCAAGGGAGTCATCGAGCAGGGGGGAATCGACCAGTCGTTTGTCTCGGAGCATGCGGAAGGATGGGATGAACTGCGCGCGCACATCGAGGGTCTTTCGTGGGATGAGTTGATTGACGCCTCGGGCGTATCGCGCGATCTGATTGGCCGCACGGTGGCCGCGATCATGCGGGCCAGGCGGGGCATTTTCCTCTGGGCGATGGGACTGACCCACCACGAGCATGGTGTCGACAACATCCTGTCGTTGATCAACCTCGGCATGGCGCGTGGATGGGTCGGACGGCCCGGATGCGGATTTCTGCCGATTCGCGGCCATTCCAATGTGCAGGGGGTGGGCTCGGTCGGCGTCACGCCCACGCTGAAAGCCGCGTTCGCCGAGAAGATGGGGGAACTCTATGGAATCGCACTTCCGCGCGAGCCGGGACAGGACACGTATGCGTCGGTGGCCGCCGCGTCGGAGGGACACATACGCGCTTGCGTTCTGCTGGGCGGCAATCTATTTGCCAGCAACCCGGATCGTGCCTGGGCGGCAACTTCGTTGCAACGAATCGGCACGAGCATCGCGCTGACGACCAAGCTGAATGAGGGACACATCCACGGACGCGGCCAAACCTCGATCGTTCTGCCGGTATTGGCACGCGATGAGGAATCCCAGTCGACGACCCAGGAGTCGATGTTCAACTATGTGCGTTTCTCCGACGGCGGACAACCGGCGGTCGAAGGACACATGCGCTCCGAAGTCGCAATCATCGCCGAACTGGCTCAGCGCATCCTGCCCGAAGGCCGCTTCGACTGGACGGCGCTGCGTTCGCATCAGCACTTGCGACATCAAATCGCGCGCGTTGTCCCCGGATACAGCGCCATCGAGACGGTCGACAATGGCGGCGGTGAGTTTCAGATCGCCGGGCGGACCATTCACGATGGCCAATTCCCGACGTCGACCGGCAGAGCGAAGTTCCATGTCATTGCCGTGCGGGCGGCGGATCGATCTGTGTATCCGTTTCAACTACTGACATTACGTTCGGAAGGGCAGTTCAATACGGTCGTCTACGAAGAAGAGGACCTGTACCGGGGGAATCGTCGCCGTGACGTGGTCATGATGTCATCCGACGATGCGCGTAAACTGCATCTCAATGAAGCCGACCGCGTGACGGTCGAGACAGAAGTCGGTCGGATGGCTGCCTCGGTGGCGCTGATCGACATCCGACCCGGCAATCTGGCCATGTACTATCCCGAAGCCAACGCCATCGTACCGCGCCGCCTCGACAATCGCTCCAAGACGCCCGCCTTCAAATCGATTCCGGCGCGGATCGTCGTGCCAGACGGGCCATAAGTCCTCTCAAGAATCGCTCGCGATCATCCGTATCAATCTATCGGGTGATGGTGTGGACGCATCTGTGACGAATACTGTGGTCGAAACGAAGTATTGGCATGCCCTTGACGACGGGCGTGTCCAGTGCGACGTCTGCCCGCGGTACTGCAAGCTCCACGAGGGACAGCGGGGGCTGTGCTTCGTCCGCGCGCGACAGAACGACCGTATCGTCCTGACGACCTATGGTCGTTCCAGCGGATTTTGCGTCGATCCCATCGAAAAAAAGCCGCTCAATCATTTCCTCCCCGGCACGGCGGCGCTCTCCTTCGGGACCGCGGGATGCAATTTGACCTGCCAGTTCTGTCAGAATTGGGACATCAGCAAGTCGCGGGAAATCGACACGCTGGCCGATAGTGCCTCACCGGGGCTGTTGGCGCACGCGGCGCGCGCGCTGGGATGCCGTAGCGTCGCCTTCACCTACAACGACCCGGTCATCTTCATGGAGTATGCCATCGACGTGGCGGCGGCGTGCCGTGCGGAGGGAATCCAGACCGTTGCCGTGACCGCGGGATACATCGCCCCGGAGCCGCGTGCAGAGTTTTACCGATATATGGATGCGGCCAATGTCGACCTGAAGGGATTCACCGAGGAGTTTTACAAGAACATCTGCGGCGGACATCTGGAATCGGTGCTTGAGACGCTGGTCTATCTGAAAACGCAGACTGATGTCTGGTTCGAGATCACTAATCTGCTGATTCCCGACTGCAACGATTCGATCAAAGAGATCGACGCAATGACCCGCTGGATCGCCGATCATCTCGGTGTCGAGATCCCGCTGCATTTCACCGCGTTTCATCCCGATTTCAAAATGCTCGACCGGCCGCCGACCTCGCCTTCGACGCTGACACGTGCCCGTCACATCGCTGTTCGCAATGGACTGCGCTATGTCTACACGGGCAATGTCCACGACGAATCGGGGGGCTCGACGTACTGCCACGCCTGCGGGCAGCGGCTCATCGGCCGCGATTGGTACAAGCTCACGGCGTGGAACCTGACCGACGAGGGTCGTTGCTGCGGCTGCGGCACACCATGTAACGGAGTCTTCGATGGTCCGCCGGGAGATTGGGGACCCAAGCGCCTGCCGGTGCGACTTTCTGACTTTGCGTGATCGATCCGGATGGACTTCGCCCCGCCGGAATCTCCGCATTCAGGCGGGGCGGGCTGGTTTCTATCGAGCTGCGCGCAAAGGCATCGGTGGACAGCCTGACGGGTAGGGGCTGCACTCACACGGATTGCAAAACATCTCGGGCGGACCGCTGCGGAAGGCGACATCGACAAAGCGCACGACGTCGAAGACATTCGTCGTGCCGTTACAGTCAACGTCGGTTGCACCGCCGGGAGCGTGCGGGCAGTCGCCATGAATGATCGCCGGTTCGGCGCGGAACGCAATGTCGACAGCGGCGACGATGTCAAAAACATCGGTCACATCGTCGGCGACCGGGTCGGCGTGATGGGCGCACGCGTCCTGGCCCGGATCGGGGAACTCAGGGCAATCGTCGCACACATCACCGACGTCGTCGGCATCACCGTCTTCCTGCAGGGGGTTGGCCACGGACGGGCAGTTGTCGCAGTCGTCGCCGACATCGTCGGCATCACCGTCACTCTGTGACAGATTGGCGACCGTCGGGCAGTTGTCGCAGGCATCGCCGAACGTGTCGGCATCGGTGTCGGTCTGGTTGGCATTGGCCACCGATGGACAATTGTCGCACGCGTCGCCGATGTCGTCTGAGTCAGCGTCTTCCTGTCCGGGGTTGTCGACATTCGGGCAGTTGTCGTCGGCATCGCAGATGCCGTCGCTGTCCGCATCGGGGCAGGTGCAGGACTGCGCGTTGGAGAAGTTGCTTTCGACAAAGTCGGCCGGCAGGCCGGCGCCATTCGAGAGTCCGACAATGCCGTCGGACGCGTCCATCGACAGTTGTGTGATGGTGATCGTGCCGTCGAAGAACAACTCAATCTGCATGTTGTTGACGTTGCCTTCGTTGTACTCAGTGACATTCTGCCAGGTGACGGCCACGCGGTCGGCCAGTTGCCGATGGGAGACCGTACCGCCCGCGGCGGGATTCAGGTCATCGTACAACGCCGCGACCCGTCGCAGCAAGAAGTGCTCTTCAAGCGTTTCACTAAAGTCACTGCTGCCCTGTCCGAAGGTCACGTAGCCGTTGGAACCAACGAAGTACGATGAGTATGCCGTCCCATAGATCGACACTTGATTGCCGCCCGTCACGTTGACCTGGAGATTGGAGTCATCGCTCATCGACAGTGTCGTGCCGCCGGTCGGATCGGTCGGGAACGCGGTCGCATCCTCGCGGCAGACCGCATAGAAGTCCGGCGAGCCGTTGGGGGCAAATTTCAGCGTCGAGTTTTCCAGATCAAGCTCGGCCTCGTTAAAATGCTCGGTGAAGTAGTCGGCTTGATCTTCGGTCGTGAACGTATAGCAGCCACCGCCGTTATCATCGGTGGCGGAATTGCCGGCTGCATCCTCAGCATCGACGGCGAAATAGTAATCCGACAACGGCAACAGGCCAGTCAGTACGACCGTGTGCGCGGTTTGTCCCGAAGCGCCGGTCTGCGCGCCTGTCAGCGAACCGCACGACGGGCCGAAGCGGACTGTGCCGCCGGCCGGCTCGTCGGTGTTGAAGGTGATCGTCACTTGCGTGCCGTCGATATCCTGCACGACTACATTCGAAATCACCGGCGGGTTGCAGTCCACATCGGCGATGTCTTCGACGGTCGCCGGGCTGCCCGTTCCGTCATCGGCATCCTCGTATGTGGCCGTGAGCTGGTCGCCGTCGGAGACTTCCAGTGTCCCGCTGGATGCCACCGGTGCGCCGGGGGCGGTCGGGATTGTCCCCAGAAAGATCCCCGACCCCGGGGTCGTCTCGGTGAGCGTGACCGATTCATCATCACCGGCATCCGATGTCACATCGACCGCGTAGCTTCCCAATCCGGCCAGATCAAGGTCGCGCATCTCCACGGTGACCATGTCGGCGCACAAATAAGGATCTCCGATGAATTTAATTTCGCCAGCGGATGTCACCAGCGGCGGAACCGAGGCGGCGAACGACGTGGTCTTGCTGACCTCTTCGAACTGCAGACCGCCGCCGGTGTTGCCGGTGTTCGGAACCACGTTCGAACGCGTGCAGGAACCGCCGGCGTCGAAGACGAAATCGGGGGCGCCGCGGACGAGAATGCCCTCGACCTCATAGCTGTTCAGGTTAAAGACCGGCGAGCCGGAATTGCCGCCATACGTGTCCAGATTGGCCTGAAAGTAATCGAGCGCGGGCTGGTTGTTCTTCACTTCGGCGCCGTCGGCTTCTTTCATGGGCAGCACAATCCCGTGTCCAATGACCGTTAGCGGGTCGCTGTTTGGAACGATCCCCGTGCGGCGAATCGGCACCGGACTGCGACCGGTCACTGCGCGGTCAACTTGCAACACGCAGTGGTCCTGGTCGCCTGCCAACACGCGGTCGATGATGCCAGTACAGAAGTAGACGTTGGCGGCTGGAATAACGGTCGGCGCCGCCGTCATCGAATCGGGTTTCTTCCAGTCGAACACAAATGCGGTAATCCCGCAGTCGCCGGCGCTGACGCAGTGACCTGCCGTGGCGATGATGTCGTCGCCCACGAGAAACCCAGTGCAGAATCCGGCCTGTTGCTGCCCAAAGAAGCGCTCATCGGGGCATAACGGGCTGCCGCTCTGAAAGGTCCATGACGACGTCGCCAGCGTGTAGGTGCCGTTGCCGTTGTCCGTCAGTTCACTTTCGACGACGACCACGCAAACCGCCTCTGCGACGACTTGCAGATTTGGATTGATAATATCGTACACTTCGCGACGATTGTCCGCGCCATAGATGACTTCGATTTCGGCGGGCCCGGGAACAAGTCCTTCGGGGGCCGAACGAACGTCACCGTAAACCGAATCGGCATGTGCGCGCCGAGGCGCGACACCGGTCTCGATTGGAGTGACGATCTCCGGCTTTGGCGACACGCTGCGGTTTCCGGGACCGGCCGCGTCCGGGCTGTTTGTTTGCCAAAACGGAACGGACACGAGTGTCGCGGCCACGAAAACGACGGACAGAGCGCTGCGAATTGTCATCACACTCCTCGGACGAAATTAACGGGATAGGGGGTTCGGCCACATCGATGAATCGGCCAATCTAAGATACCCCCGGGGTCCGACGCTTGCAACGGCATTTGCGGCGTCCGCATAAGGTTTTCGGCCGATCACGCTCGCCCGTATATCCGCCGTTTATTCCGCCCCCTATCTATGTAATCGGCCCATTGAGGGGCTGCCTTGGGCCGCCATCTGTCTCCATCGGGATGGGCCGGTGGCCTGCCATCGCGGACACAAGACCGCCCGCGAGGGACGGACATCGCGGAGATCGGCTTAGGTCTACAAGTCGGTAGAGAACTGGAGGGCAACGATCTCATCATCGAGGTCGAGACCGTCCGGGAGATCGGAGAACCGCACAATCTGAGTCACGAGCTTGATCCGCGACTTTTCATTGAGTCGGCGTCCCAGGCCCGCTTCGAACCGCTGCATTGGGTAGTCCCAGCGGGCGCCATCGCCTTTTGCATCGGCCAGTTCTGAGAAGGTGAGGAAGTCGGCCCTGCCGGCGAGATACCACCAGGTGGCCAGCGAGTATTTCACGTCGACATACCCGCCGACGCTCTCCAGGTCGCCCAGCGTCGGATGTTCGAATCGATTCACGAGGGCCTCGGCATAGGCGTCCCAGTGGCCCGAGGACGCATGAACGAGCCCGCCGCCCGTCAACTGCTGGTAGTCTTCCAGTCGATTCCCGTCCGGCAGCGATCCGTTGAGCTTGGGGCTCAGATACGGACCCATCGCTCCCCAGATTCCGACCGTCAATTCCGGTGCGGGAGTAACGCTCAGATGCGCGGCGATGTTCGGATACTCGTAGATGATCGCGCGAGCCGGCTGTCCGAGGGCGCCATTGGTCAGAGCCACGCCGCAATCGACCTGGCCCAGGGTCGCATACGCATGGACGCCCGTGTTCCAGCAAAAGTCGTATACGATGGGCGTGTATTCCGATGTTCCGCGATATGCGAGCAAATCTTCGACGCTCTGGAGCGCTCCGGGATTCAGTGAGGTCTTGTAGTGAAAGATCGCGGGCACCGACACCAGCGGGTTTTTGTCGTCGTATGTTCTCTGTCCCCAGAGCCCGACTGGAGTCGGGATCAATCCCGCTTCAAGATGCACCCGCGGTGTGTGATCGTACCGGATGTAGGCGCCATACTGCGAGAAATTATAGGAGGTTGAATTCATGAAGATCTGAACAAACCCGGAGAGCCGTTCTGTGATCGTTGCATCGAGGAACACACGTGCGCGAAAGGCATCGAACGGCGAATACCCGGCATTGGAGACGTTGAACCAATCGTCGGTCTTATTGCGCGCCACGGAGGCAAACTGGCCCGATACAAAGAACTCGGACCGCGCCGGTTGGGCCGATGCCAGGATGGCCAGCGCGAGCGTCAGTTCAGGCAGCCACTTGTTCATTCTCAGACACCCCTGATTCGGCATGCTGTGTTTCTCTCTCCGCGGTCTTGCCGTTCGTCGCGAGCGGCAGCGCGATGATGAAGGTCGTCCCCTCGCCCGCCTCCGACTCGACGCGGATCGTGCCGCCGTGATCGTCGACCGCCTTCTTGGCTACGGCCAGACCCAATCCCGTACCCTTGGTCTTGCCGAACGTGGCGAACGGCTCGAAGATGCGCTGATGCAACTCGGCGGGAATCCCGGGCCCACAATCGGCAATGCTGATTTGGGCGACGCCCCCGTTCGCGCGCGATCGGATGGATATGACACCGCCCTCTGTCAGAACGTCCAGGGCATTGCTCACAATGTTGTCGAGCGCGCGCCGAATCTTGTCTTTGTCGATGCCGGCGATCGTATCGGCCTGGCCGGAGAACTCGATTTTGATGCCGCGCGATTCGGCAATGTGATTCCAGGCGTCGACCGCCTCGGCGAGGAAGGCGTCGACGTTGGTCGGACGGCGCGCCATGCGCGTCTCGCCGCGCGCGAAGTCCAGCAGATCCTGCGTCATGCCCATCATTCGCTCCAGCTCGAAATGGACCATCGCCGCATAGCGTGCGCGCTTGTCCGCGGGCATCTCACGGTCGGTTGTCAGGTCGAGCACGCCCCGGATCACCTGCATCGGCGTCTTGAAGTCGTGGATGATGCTGGATGCCATCTTGCCGATGACCGCGAGCCGCTCGGCGTCGAGCTTCTCCGCGTTGGCTTTACGGATCGCTTCCATCTGGGCCGCCAGTTCATGGCGCATGCTGTCGACTGCGTCGGCAACCATCCTGAACTCGTCGTGCCCTTTGTGTGTGACTTCATGCCCGTAGTCTCCACGGGCCACCGCCTCCACGGCCGCGACCAGTTGTGGAACCCGCGCCGTTACTCGCCGTGCGACGGTCAGCGACACCGCGACAGCCAACGCCAGTGCCAGCGTGCCCAGCCACAGCATCGTGGCGCGCAGGTCGGCCACCGGCGCTTTCAGCCGTTGATCCAATGACATCAGAATGGCATACCGTGCCGGTGCATTGGCGTGCAGCAGTCCGGAGCGAAACAGAAAGCGCTCACCCTCGACCGTGACCGTTTGCGCCGATCCCGATTCCGCGTATTCCGACGATTGTGCCCGGATTTCTGCGATCAGCTTATTGGAGCGCGGGTCGGCCAGCGTCGAACCGAAGACGAGCGCGTCGTCGTGGAAGATGACATCGGCTCCCGCGACCCGTCCCATGCTCGCCGCCAGTCCGGCATCGACACGACGACCCAGCGCGACATACCCCATCGTCTCGGAGCCGACCATGACCGCCTGCGATGAGAGCAGGTACAAACCGTCGTCCAACCTCAGATAGGTGCCTTTCGGAGGGATCGAATCCGGCCAGTCGAGCGAAAGCACTCCCTCCTGCGAGTCGAGGTGCGCCAACTTGTCTCCCCGTGCATCGCAGACTAGGAAGAGCTGGCTGCCGGAGAGGCGCTGGAATTGACGTGCGACCGGGATGGCCGTATTGGGATCGGATTCGGCGACTGCGGCAAAGAAACGTGGATCGTTGGCGACGATGCGTGCCTCGGCACTGAGGTATTCCTGGCTCTCGCGCCGCCACTCGGTGAAGGTCGATTCAGCGCTGATCAGTTGCTCGGCGATCTGACGGACAAGGTCGCGTTCCAACTGGTAGCTGAGCGCCACCAACGCGGAACCCAGCGCGATGATCGACACGCTCCCGGCGACGAGAATGAATTTGACTCGCAGCGTCAGATGCATTGAGGCCCGCTACTCCAATGTCATGGCAATCGCCCGCGCCGACTGTTCGCCAACCGTAATCTCTTGTGCGCCGCGGCGTCCCCGTGCGTCGATCGCCAGGAGCCGATACCGTCCGGGCTCAACATCGGTGAACACGAACTCCGACCCGGCCGGGACGATCTGTGAACGATTCGTATTGACGACGGCAATACTGGCGAACATCGACGCGTGGATTTCGCAGAACAGACGGACAATTCCCGACATCTCAAAAGTGACGGTCCGAGTTTCGCCCTTCGGGTAACGCCCCAGGTCGAAGTTGCGCGGTGGCGAGTAGGAGAAGACGTTGTGAAAGAACGCGTCACGGTTTGGAAACGTCACCGTCGCGCCGACCGGTACGACCATCAGGTCGGGCACGAACGCCGTGTTCTCCTGCGCCATGACAAAAGGCGTGTCGGGGACGATGAGCGGAGTCGGATGGTCGAGTGACTCCAACGCCACGGCCACCATCGCCGAGCCGCCATCCGTCGACGGCGCTTCGGTTGCCGCACCTCGGGTCACATAGCGTGATGGCTTTTTTGACAACGACCCCGATGCAGAGACCGTTCCGCGAACCTCGGCCGCCAGACCCGTGCTGGCCATCACCAGCAGGGCCGGGAGCAGACACACGACAATTCTGGTAAGGCGTTCTCGCATCATTATTTGTATCGGATGTGTCCAGGGGGGCCAACATGGGTGGACCCGCCGATTTAGTCCGGCTTTGAAAAAGAGGAGTGCCGCGGTCGTCGAGGCAACTTATAGCATTGTCCGGCATAATGTTACACCGGACCCGGGTTGCGGGAAACCGTGGAATTGATTGGCTGTGCGGATACTACTCTGAGTCAATCCTGTAGATCTTGCCGTCAAAGGCGCAGAGGTACAACTCGTTGTGCGCATCGATTCCAAACGACGAAATGTTTTTGGGCTGCAGGAGAAGCGTCTTGTTCTCAACGATCTCGCCGACCTCGTACCGCAGCGCCCAAATCGTGCCGGTGACGAAATCGGCGTAAATGTACGCACCGTAGAGGTCTTTCAATCGTGATCCGCGATACACATACCCGCCCGTGATCGAGGCGCCTTGCGAGTGATCGTATTCATAGATCGGGTCGATGAGCGGTGCTGTGGTTTCGGCGGGTTTATACGGGTGGGCGCCCTCACGGATGTTCCAGCCGTAGTTGCCGCCCTTGACGATAAGGTCGATCTCTTCCCACAGATTCTGCCCGACGTCGGCGGCCCACAGCTCGCCGCTCATCGAGTCGAAGCTCATGCGCCAGACATTGCGCAGCCCGTAGGCCCAGATTTCACCGCGCGCGCCGACGCTGTCGACGAAGGGGTTGTCGGACGGGATTGCGTACGCCAGTCCCTTTCCGCCCTGATCGACATCAATGCGGAGGATCGACCCCAACAGCGTCCCGAGATTTTGTCCGTGCCCATGCGGGTCACCCGCCGAGCCGCCATCACCCAGACTCATGTACAGAAAGTCATCCGGGCCGAATACGAGAGTCGAACCATTGTGGTTCCCGTACGGTTGCTCGATTTCCAGCATGACCGTTTCACTGGCAGGGTCCGCGTGGTTGTGATCGTCTGTCGACACGCGAAACCGGGAGAGCACGCCCCGACGCGGATCGGAGGCGCTGTAGTACACGAAGAACAATCCGTTGTCGGCGTATTTCGGATGAAATGCCAGCGCCAACATTCCTTCTTCGGTGTGCGATGTGCGGACTTTGGTGTGCAGGTCCAGAAACGTCGTCATCGACTCGACCGAGGGATCGTTTTCGAACACCCGGATCAGGCCCGCCTGCTCGACTACGAACAGCCGATCGGAGCCGTCACCGGCGTGACCGATCCACAAGGGACGGTCGAACGTCAAACCGGGAAACGCCGACATCAGGTCCGTTTCCGCATTGGTGCCGGTCCCGCTGCAGGAGGCGATCGCCAGCAAGGCAATCGCCGCCAAGTGCGTTGCTCCACGCAATCGTGTCACCGCTGCTCCTTACAAGGCAAAGCTCAATTTGAAGACGTAGCGGCGCGCGCCGGCGTTATCCGTGGCGTCGCCGCCAGTCTCATAGGAGAAATGATAATACAATTCGGCCAATGCCGCACCGACTGCCGCGCCGACGGCGACGTCGGTAAAGTAATGACGGTCGGCATGCAAACGCGACAGCGCGACGATGCCCGCCCAGCCGAATGAGATGGCCGGTGAGAGCCAACGGCCGGTCTCATACTCGTCGCGTCTCCACTCACTGCGCATGTGGCGGCGGAACCGCTTGTTAAAAAAAGCCGCCGCGAAGAACGCCGTGGACGAATGGCCGGAGAAAAACGAGCGCCGGTGGTCAGGATCCCCTGGTTCCAAACCCGGCGGGAATTCAGCGCCGGCCGCGCGGTAGGGGCGTTCCCGTTGCACGAACGACTTGCCGATGCGAGTCAGTCCCGCCGTCGCCGCCCAACCCGATAAAAACATCGGGATGTCGCGGGAGAATTCGCGTCGGTCCGCATCGATTGCCGCCACTCCGATCGCAGCCATGGTGGGGGTCAGGACGCTGCCGAAACGGTTATCCAGAAAGTTGGAGCGCCATTCGTCGCCGGGGTGAATCGCGTTTCGCATGATTCGGTCGAGCGGGTTGAGTCGGAACTCCGACGCCGATTCGATCGCCGTTTCCGACCGTGGCAGGAAGTACCCCAGGAGGCAAACCGAGGCCGACGCGCCGATGATCAGCGCTTCCTCGCCATCACTCAGATCGCGCAGGTTGCTCTCTGCGTGAGCGAGCGGAGCGCTCGCCATCACGATGGCAAGCAGCCATACGGCGGGGCCACGCCCGGACAGGCAGCGAGCGGGCATCGTGGGCGGTAAGCACATGCGGCATCCGGAAAGCGATCCGGAAGGCGACAATCGCGACAAGGACCCCTGGATGCAAAGGAATTGTACAGCAGAACCCGCCCGCGGTATATTAGATCGTTTCCTCACGATGCCGGATCAACTCCCCGCCGCGCCACCTTCCAGACTATGTCATCCTGGTTGAAAGGGTTCCTCGACGTCCGGGAGGGAGAGCGTGCCGGCACGGCGGCGATGTTCGTGTACATCCTCCTGGTGATTGCGGTCCTGGTGATCGTCAAGTCGGTCCGCCAGGCGCTGTTCCTGCAGAGCTTCGGCGCCGCCAGTCTGCCGTATGTCTACCTGTTGATCGCCTTCGTGGCCGGGGGTGTGGCGGCGTTGTACCAGCGCTTTTCGCGCAATGTCGCCGTCGGACGGCTGATCGTCGGCACGATGCTCGTGTTGGTCGCCAACCTGGTTGTGTTTCGCTGGCTGGTCTCCTATGAGTGGGGTGCGCTGGCTTATGTGCTCTATGTATGGGTCGGCGTCTACGGGATTCTCGCGACCGCGCAATTCTGGATGCTCGCCAACTACGTATATGACCCGCGTCAGGCGAAGCGTCTGTTCGCCTATCTCGGAGTTGGCGCAACGCTCGGCGGCATTGTTGGCGGCTACGTCACCCAATACGGCGCGGGACTGGTCGGCACCGAGAATCTGCTGTTGATCGGGGCCGCGCTGCTGGGCGGATGTGCCGCGTTGGGCGTCTATCTCGCCGCCAGCCAAAAGAAGGCCATTGTCGAAGCGGCGCGCGCCAAACGATTCAAATCATCTTCGGTGGAGCAGACCGCCGGAGGGTTCCGGCTGATTTGGCAGTCGCGATATCTGAAACTGGTGATGGTGATCATCACGCTGAGCATCATCATCGCCACCGTCGTCGACAACCAATTCTCGTTCGTTGTCGAGGAGCATATTCCCACCAAGGACGGCAAGACCGCATTCTTCGGGCAGTTTTTCACGTGGCTGGGATGGATTGCGTTTCTCACCCAGTTTTTCCTGACCGGACGGCTGTTGCGTCGCTTCGGCGTCGGCCTGACAATGGCCATACTGCCATGGGCGATGTTCCTCTCCTCGGGCGCATTCGTTCTGTTCCCGATGATGGCAACCGGTGTGGCGATCAAACTGGCCGATGGCACCTTTCGTTACACGACGCACAAGGGATCGTTGGAACTCTTGTATCTTCCCATCCCCATCGTGGTTAAGAACAAGACCAAAGCGTTCATCGACATGTTCACCGACCGCTTTTCCAAGGGAATTGCGGCGCTCCTGGTGCTGCTGATGACATCGGCGCTGGGTTTTCACTATGGCGCTCTCTCGTGGGTACTGATGGGATTGTCACTTGTCTGGGTGGGCGTGACCATTCTGGCGCGGCGCGAATACGTTGCGGCGTTTCGCGACTCGCTGCTGCGTCGACGCATCGACGAGGACGCGCTCATCATCTCGCGGACCGACGCGGCAACGGTTGGCGCGCTGGCCGAATCGCTCGACCGCGCACAGGGTGCCTCACTGTCCCGTGCCCTCGACCTGGTGACCGGCGTGCGCTCGTCGCTGCTCATCGCGCCCTTGATCCGCATCGCTCACGCATCCGACTCCGCCGTCGCCTGTCGAGCGCTGGATCTGCTGGCCGAGCAGGAAGGTGACATTCCCGTCGATCAATTGCGCGATCTGCTTGATTCCGACGAAGTGGAAGTCGTCGGGCGGGTCCTGCGCTTGTCCTGCCGCGACGCGGGCAATGTCTCACCGTTGAAACTGGGGCTCTATTTCGCCGACGAGCGGCCGCAGGTTCGTCTGGGCGCGATCATGTGTTCGCTGGTGTGGGGCGGCGCCGCCGGCGACATGATCGATCCCGAAGCATTGGAGCAGTTTCTGCTGGATTCGGCGACACCGCAGCAAGCCGGGCAGATGGAGCGGATGCTCGCCAAGTTGCTTCGGGTCCTGCCGGTTGCCGATGGGACCGCCGAACGGTACATCCTGCGGTTCCTGAAGAGCGACGATCCGGCGCTGCGAGGCGAAGCGATCGCGGCGGCGGGGCGCCTGAAACCCCGCTGCCTGGTCGAACCGCTGATTGCCGTCTGTGCGGATCGTCGTGTGCGGCATCGCGTCCGCGATGCGCTGGCTGCCTATGAAGAGGCCGCGTTGGGCACGCTGGAAGACTATCTGCGCGATGAGGCGACGGACCGGCGCGTACGGCAATACATTCCACGGATTCTCGAACGCATCCCCGTGCAGCGCTCGGTCGATTCGCTGGCGGCCATGCTCGAGGATCCCGATGAACGCGTCCGCTTCTCGGCGCTGCGAGCGCTGGGGCGACTGCGCGCGTCTCACTCCGAACTGGATTACGCCAATGAGCGCGTCGAGCGACGACTCGGCGAGGAAATCCGCAAGGCGTATCGTTACCAGGGGTGGTTGTTGGCCAGCGCGGACGGCGAGCGGAGTTTGCTCTTGCGCAAGACACTCCGTGAGAAGTCGCACAAAACGCAGGATCGTGTCTTTCGCCTCCTGGCCATGAAGCATCCGCCGGCCGAAGTGTACGCGGCGTCGCGGGGGCTGCTCTCGCCCAATGCCCGCATCCGTGCCAATGCCGTGGAGTATCTCGACAACTTGCTGGTTGCGCCGCAAAAGCGTTGGGTCTTAGGGCTGGTCGAAGACCGCCCGTCACGCGACGCGGTGTCGCGCGCACTGCGGGAATTCGGCGAGACTCTGGACGACCGTCGGGAGGCGTTGACACGGCAGGCATCGGGCGACGATGACTGGCTGGCGGCATGCGCGCTGTATTCGATCTGGGAGGAACACGAGCGCTCGTTGTATCATCTCATTACCCGCGATGTTGCCTTGCTGCCCGCCGGGCGCTTTGCCCTCACGCGGGAGACGATGCAGGCGCTGCGCGGACGTGTCGCAGCCGAATGATTGCCGTCTCTGATTGACGGGCACCGATCCCGACAGGTGAACCTTGGCCCCAGGACCATCCCAATGCTGACGACCATCGAACGAGTTCTCGCCCTGCAAAAGAATGAGATCTTTGCCGAGGTTTCGACCGAAGGACTGGCGCATTTGGCGGCGATCGCGCACGAGGTCGAGTTTCAGCCCGCAGAATGGTTGTTTCACGATGGGGAAATCCCCGACGCCTGCTACCTGATTCTGGCCGGCACCGTAAGCATGACACGTGCCGGACAGACGGAGCTGTCCGTCGGCCCCGGCGAGGATATCGGTGTGTGGGCGCTGTTTGACGGCGAACCGCGCGTGTTTGCAGCGCGCGCCGCATCGAATACACACGCGTTGAAAATCGAACGTGAAGACTTTTATGATCTGCTGGCTGATCACACGGATATCATCCAGACGCTCTTTCGCACCATTGTGCGCCGCATCCGTCGTCTGCTCGAGGAACGCGGCGTCGTTGCCGGGCCCGGGTGATAGGACGATGGCATCAATGTCCTGATGCATACCATGTTTCAACGTCTGCTGTCGCGACTCAATCTGTACGCCCCGCATCGCGCCGAACGCGATCCGGGGTTCGCGCAGTACCTCGCGGAAACCACGCGCCGAGGCATGCGTCTGGGTGGTGTCCTGGGGATGATCGGCCCGCCCATCTACGCCTTTGGGACGGCACTTGCCCTGCATTGGGACATGACCATGTCGGTCGATGCCAGGAGCGGCACGCTGGCTGTGTGGGTCCCGTTGAGTGCCAGCGCGGTCGGCATCGCGATTCAGGGGCTGTCGTTCTGGCCGCGCGCGGTCCGATGGGGGCGACCGATCGTGGGCGTCGCGCTGATGGCGATCGCGTACCTGTCGAGTCTGGAATTTGCCGCAGCGGGTGTGCACCATCCTTCGAAGTTTGGCATCCTGAGTCTGCTGATGCTCGTCGGCATCAGCACGATGCCCTTTCGCGCCTGGCAGACGACGATCCTGGGGTTTCTCCTGATGATGACGTACGGCCTGACCGCGCTGGTGATTCCCGGGCAGCACGGACATAACCCGCTGGACGTTTTTCCCGAACTCCCCGTCTTCATGTTGACGCTGACGGTTATGTGCGCCGGGATCAGCGCCCTGCTGTACAGCATCCGACACCGCGACTATACGGTGCGCCGTGAGGAGGAGTCTCTGCGCCACAAGCTGCAGGATTCCGAGCGGCGGTATCGTTCCATTTTCGAGGATTCGTCCGACGGGTTGTTCGTTTACAGCGAGGCGACATCGGGGTTCCCGCTGGTCAACGCCGTGACCGAACACATCCTGGGACGGTCCGCGGAGGAGCTGGCGGCCACGCACTTTTCCAAGGTGATTCATCCCGACGATTTGGCACGTGTTGCGGGGATTCACGCGGCGCGCGTGCGGGGTGAGCCGGCGCCCTCGCGCTACCGGCTCAAACTCAAACGCCCCGATGACGACGCGCCGGTCATCTGCGAGATGACCATCCACACGACCGGCGATCCCTCGATCACCGCCGGGGCGCTGCGCGACATCACCGCCCAGGTCAAACTGGAAGAGGAAAACGCGCAGTTGGCGCAGCTTTCGGAGACCAACCCGTTTCCGGTGCTGCGCTTCGACGACATCGGGGGCCTGCTGTACATGAATCCCGCCGCCCGCCGGTTCCCTTCGGAGATCGGGCATCCGGAAGCATCGATCACCGATCTATTGCCGCCCGACTTTGAGCGGCGCATCGCGCGGTTGATCGAGTCGGACACGACAGTGATCGATGCGCGCCACGACTTCGACGACCGGGTCTTTTCGATCACATATCGGCCGCTGCCGGCGACGCGGGAGATATTCGTCTGGATCGTCGACGCGACCGAGCGCACTCGCGCCGAGGAGCAAATCCGCGCGTATGCCTTCCAACTGGAGCAGGCCAATCAGGAGTTGCGTGAAGCACAGGCGCAACTGGTCCAGTCGGAGAAGATGGCGGCGCTGGGCAATCTCGTGGCGGGCGTCGCCCATGAGATCAACACGCCGCTGGGTTCGATCCATGCCAATGCCGACGTGTCGCGTCGTGCGCTGGAACTGCTGGCCGCGGTCGACTCAGGCGGCGGCGACAACCAGCGAATGGCGCAGGCCGTGCGTATCCTGACGGAGTCGAACGAGACGACACGCACAGCCAGCGAAAGGATCATCCGAATCGTCCGGTCGCTGCGCAATTTCGCGCGTCTGGATGAAGCCGAATTCAAGGACGTCGATCTGCACGAGGGCATCGAATCCACCCTCACGTTGGCGCATCACGAATACAAGAATCGCATCGAAATCGTCAAGGAATACGGGTCGCTGCCGCCGGTCCGCTGCAATCCCAACCAGATCAATCAGGTCATTATGAATATCCTGGTGAATGCGATTCACGCCATCCATGACAAGGGGACGATTACGATCCGGACGTCCGCCGATTCCGACGGTGTCCATGTTGCCATCAGCGACACCGGGGTCGGGATTCGTCCCGAATATCTGCCGCGCATCTTCGACCCGGGATTCACCACCAAGGGCGTCGGCGTCGGCACCGGTCTGGGACTGTCGATTGTTTACAAGATCGTTCAGTCGCATGGCGGCAAAATCGATGTGAAAAGCCAGCCAGGAGCCGGGAGCACCTTCACGCTCACCCTCCCGGTGGGTTCGGCGAAGCGATCCATCGACGGAGAGGGAACTTGAGCGGCAAAGACCGGCGGCCCTCAGCGGTCATGATTGTCGACGACGAGGAGATCGTCACGCGTTCGATCGCCAATCTGCTGGCACTGGAGACCGACTACAAGACGCTGCCGTTCCAGCAACCCCGCGAAGCGTTGGACGCTGTGCGACGCGAACGGATCGACTGCGTCATCACGGACTTCCTGATGCCGGAGATGGATGGGCTGGAGTTTTTGCGTCGGCTGCGCCGGATGGCGCCGGACGTGCCGGCGATCATGCTGACCGGATATGCCGACAAGGAAAGCGCCATTGCGGCGGTCAATGAGGTCAATCTCTACCAGTACCTGGAAAAGCCCTGGGACAACGATCATCTGCAACTGGTGATCCGCAACGCGGTCAGCCACCGGACGCTCCAGCAGGAACTGGTCGAGCGCCTGCGTGAATTGGATTCGGTCCTCAAGGATCGGGACACGTTGCGGCTGACGACGGAACACATCGAACAAGAGCTGGCGCTCGCGCAACAGGTGCAGCAGTCGATTCTGCCGCGTGACCTCGACGGCGCCGGAGCGGTCCGGTTCTACCACCGTTACTACCCCACCGGACGGCTTGGCGGCGATTACTTCGATGTCATCTTCACGGGTGAGAATCGCTTCAATGCCATTGTCAGCGACGTGGCGGGCCATGGGGTCGCTGCGGCCTTGGGGACAATGCTGGTCAAAGTGATTTTCGCCGACGCCTCGCAGCGTGGCCTCGGCTGCTCCGAAATGCTCATCGAGATGAACGACCGTCTCGTGCGATTCCTCCCGCAACAGCAGTTCGTCACCGCCTTCGTTCTGCAGGTTGATCTGGACGCCGGTATCGTCTCCGCCGCATCGGCGGGCGGGCCGCATCCGATCATCCTGGGCTCCGGGAACGGCGTCCCGGTCGAACAGTGGCATCTCAACGGTCTGCCGCTGGGTGCTTTCAACCGAGACATTTTCCGCGAGCCGGAGGCGCAATCACGACCGTTGCGGAGCGGCGATCGCATACTTCTCTATACCGACGGTTTGCTGGATGTCGAGATCGAATCGGGGCAGTCGCGCGAGCCGCACGAAATCGCCGCCTTTGTGGACGGCTTGCGGAATCATCGCGGTGAGGAGTTTTTGGAGCGGCTGGTGGACCGTTGCGGCGCTCGACGGTCCATGCTTCCCGATGACATCAATCTGCTGCTGATCGAGGCACAGGATCGTCCGCGATGAGTCCGGCGGCCGTTGACTCCCGGTCATCGTTCGACTATCTTCGTTCGCGATTTCGATATTGACATCCGGTGCGCCAAGAGAGAATTCACAATGGACATCAGCACAAATGACCACCGTGTCGTCGCCGTCGTCGACGATGAGCCGATGGTCCTGCAGAGCATCAAGAACTTCCTGAATCTGGAAACCGACTACGAAGTGCTCACGTACACATCGCCGAAGTCGGCGATCGACGGGCTTCGCGAGCAGCCCGTGGATGTCATCATCTCCGACTATCTCATGCCGGAGATCAACGGGATTGAGTTTTTGTTGCAGATGAAGGAAATGCAGCCGCAAGCGACGCGCGTCCTGCTCACCGGCTATGCCGACAAGGAAAACGCGATTAAGGCCATCAACGACGTCGGACTGTATCAGTACATCGAAAAGCCCTGGGAAAACGAGGACTTGCGCCTGGTCATCCGCAACGCGATCGAAAAGCGCATGCTGCTGAAACGCCTCTCCGAAAAAGTCGCCGAACTGGACCGCGCCTCGGCCGCCTTAAAGGGCGTCTATTCCGACCTGATGAAGGCCTTCAAGTAGCTTCGCTCTATGGGTCTGTTCCGGCGCGCACGTCGTTCGCACGGTCACCCGGTTCTGTGGCCGTTGTGGGCTGTTTTGCTCGTCTCATTCACTCCGGAACTTGCGACTTCAGCCGGCGAGACGGATTCGTCACGTACGTCAGGAGCATCGCGCTCCCGGCACGACGCGCTCGACTATGTCTTTGCCGTCCCCAGTTTTGCCCTGCAGCTTCCCTTCCGGGTGTTCGGAGTCGTGGTTTCCGGGCCGGTCAAGCTCGTCGAGGACCAGGACTTTCTCGAATCGCTGAAGTCGGTTTTCTCCTTCGACGTGCCCTTCGGCCTCCGACCCGTAGTCGGATCGTCATCGCGCACCGGACTGCGCGGCGGGCTTCAGTACCGGGCACGAAGCGCACTGGCCACCGGTGTTCCGCTGCGTCTGAAGGGGACCATCTCGACGAATCGATACGAGTTTTTGTCGCTGCGAATCGGCGGCCCGAGTCTGTTCGAGTCGCCGTTCGGAATGCAAGGGGAGATCGGAGCACGACGCGACACGCGCGAGCGCTACTACGGTTACGGACCGTCGTCCTCGGCCGACGATGAATCCAACTACGAACGGCGGGGCGGCTTCGGCAATGTGCGCGGTTTCTGGCAGATTACCGATGCGCTGGCGGCTGAAGGATTCGGTGAATACCGTCATGTGACCCCCGGCGACGGGCGCGGAAGGACAACGATCGGAGAACGCGATTCGATCGTTGCCCGCTTTCCCGACGACGACCTTTTCGGACTGTATGCCACGCTCGACCTCCACGAATTCGGCGGCGCGGTCGTGCTCGACTGGCGCGACATCAAGGGCTCGCCGCGTCGCGGCGGGCGCGATGAACTGCGAGTTTCCTACGTCGGCGGTGATGGCCCCGGCGACACGACCGTCGGGTTTTGGCGCATTCGCGGTGAGGTCTCCCAGTACATCGAGTTGTGGCGCGGGCGCGTATTCGGTCTGCGCGCGGCCGCACAGCATCTGGAACCGGGCAACGGCACCCGAATTCCGTTTTACGAACTCTCACGGTTGGGCGGCTCCAACTCTCTGCGCGCCTACCGCAGCGGACGTTTTACGGGGCGGGACATGGTGCTCTTCTCCGCCGAGTACCGATGGCCAGTGTGGCGGGCGATCGACGCCTTTCTGTTTACCGATCAGGGACGTGTCTTCGACGATATCTCCGAGGATTTTGAGTTTTCCGGTTTCCGCTCCGCCTACGGCGGCGGGCTGCGCGTATGGAATACAGGCGGCCATCTGGAGTTGACGCTCGCCAAGGGACGTGAGCAGTTTCGTTTTTACCTCGCAGCGGGTGAGGAGTTTTGATGAGGCGGGCCACGCATCGCTTCGGAGTCGTAGCCGGAGGGATTGTGTCCGCCGGCATTCTCCTGGGCGGCTGCGCGTCGAGTCGGCCTTGGAGTCTGGAGCCGCCCCCTGCTGAGCAGAGTGAGATGCGGCCATTGCCGTCGGAGCCGTCGGAACGCGATCCGAGTCTCTATTGGGACGCGGTCAACCAAAGCTCGTTTTACCTGGTCGAAAACTCGCTGAACCTGGGCCGCCAGACCCGCAAACTCACCGGAAGTACGAAGGACGCGCACAATGCCGATGCGTGGGGCAATGTCCCCAACTCCGCCTGGTTTACCAATCGTCATGGCTCCAATCGCATGACACCCGATGAAATCCTGCGCGGCCCCAACACCATCGATGGTCCCGATACGACCCACCCGTGGACGATCACCCGCGCCAAGACCGAAGGCGTAACCCCGGGGTTCTTCGCGCAGGACTCAAACGGCGTAACGTTCATCATCAAGTTCGACCCTGATGGACATCCCGAACTGGCGACCGGGGCGGAAATGATCTCGACAAAGTTTTTCCATGCCTGCGGCTACAATGTCCCGGAGAATTACATTTCAGTTCTCGATCCGAACACGATACGCTTCAAAGAGGGTCTCGAGTATGCCGACCAAGGGGGCAATCGCAAGCCATTCACGCGCGATGTCTTAAACGAGGTTCTGCAGACAGTCGCCCGGCGCCCCGATGGCAAGGTGCGGGTCGTGGCCAGCCGGTTTCTGCCGGGAACACCGATTGGCCCATTCTCGTACAAAGGCACGCGCAAAGACGACCCCAATGATTTCATCAATCATCAGCACCGGCGCGAATTGCGTGGTTTGAAGGTTTTGGCACAACTGGTCAACCACTACGACACCAAGGACCACAACACGCTGGATATCATCGCCGACGACGGCAACGGGCCGTACGTGCGTCACTACCTGATCGATTTCGGCTCGACGCTCGGCTCGGATGCGGACGAGCCCAAGCCGTCCTACAAGGGATACGCCTACACCCTCGACCTGGAGCAGGCGGTCGTCTCGCTCTTCACGCTTGGGCTGCGCCAGTGGTCTTGGGAGGAGGCATCATCGAAGGGGATGCCGCCGGCGGTAGGGTATTTCGAAAGCGAACGCTTCACCCCGCCGGGATGGAAGCCGCTGCACGCCAATCCCGCATTCGACAATGTCGACGACGAGGATGCCTATTGGGGCGCGCGCATCGTCGGTGCGTTTACCGAGGACGATCTGCGCGCCTGCGTTAAAGCGGCTGAGTACAGTGATCCGGCGGCGGAAGAGTATCTCGTGAAGACATTGATGGAGCGCCGCCGCAAGATTCTCGACTACTACTACGGCAATGTCAGTCCGCTCGATGCGTTTGCCATATCGCAAGAGGGTGGCGCGCTGGCTTTGTCGTTTGTCGATCGGTTCATCACCGACGGCCTGACGTCGGAGAACGCAGAATTCCGATACCGCGTCGGACACAAGGCCGGGTCGTGGGGATCGTACATATCGTTGTTGTCGGGTACATCGCTCACCCTCGACCAGAGCGCCGAACAGAAGATCGCCAATGCGCTGCAGTCCGCGCAGACACCAGATGACCGCGTGTTCAACATTACGCTCCAAGCCCGTCATAACGGCCGTTGGCACAAGCCGGTTCGCGTCTACTTCTACTACGACGGGACGCCTGCGTCGGCACGTCTTGTCGGCATCGACTGGGACGCATAGAGTAACGGCGCAGGAGCAAGTCCGCCGCGCTTGACATCCCTGTTTTTCACCCTACAATGTGAGTTGGTGTCGTATCTTCGAATTGAGGTCTGCGATGGACAAGCATCTGTCTCCCAACATGGAAA
Organism: Candidatus Zixiibacteriota bacterium; assembly: GCA_036397555.1. NCBI lineage: Bacteria > Pseudomonadati > Candidatus Zixiibacteriota > Candidatus Zixiibacteriota bacterium. The sequence continues at coordinate 43,256 of DASWIS010000021.1, forward strand.
TGTACTTAAAGACGATTCTCCGCCTGGGAGTGGATGGTGAGCCGGTCCGGGTCAAAGCGATTGCCGAATCGTTGCGTGTGACCATGCCGAGCGTCTCCGGTGCGTTGGGATCGCTGAAGTCCAAAGGGCTGGTCCTGCACGACACCTATGGCGCTGTGCGGCTCTCGAGCAGGGGTTACCGTGCCGCGTCCGAGGTGAACCATCGATTTGAAGCGCTCAAGCGTTTTCTCCACGATGTCCTTGGAGTCGATGAAGAGACCGCCGCACGCGATGCCTGCGAGATTGAACACGTGGTCGGCAAGGAAACACTCACCCGGCTGGATTCGTTTTTGTCGTTCATGACGCGCTGCGGCAAGGATGTCCATTCTGTGATTTCTCATTTCCACGAGTACCTCTCGCTGCGGGACGCCGGCGATTTTTGCCACGAGTGCGAATTGGGCAAAACACCGCAGAGCGCCGACACAGACCGGGCGGTGTGAGGCGATGACGGTGGCAGCGGCCCCGGTGACGTCGACGGCCGCACGGCACGGTTATCCCGCGCGCATCTGCTGTCTCACCGAAGAAACCACAGAGATTCTCTATTCCATCGGCGCGGGCGATCTGGTCGTCGGTGTCTCGGGATACACCGTGCGCCCCCCGGAGGCGCGCCGGAAACCGAAGGTTTCGGCTTTCACCTCGGCGCGCATCGACAGGATTCTCGCGATACGGCCCGATGTCGTATTCGCATTCAGCGACTTGCAGGCCGATATCACCCGTGAGCTGATCCGGCAGGGGTTGTCGGTCTTTACCTTCAACCAGCGGTCCATCTCAGAAATCCTCAGTACGATTCGCGTCGTCGGGTCGATCGTCGGCTATCATGGCGCGGCCGATGCCCTCGCGGCGCGTCTGGCCGGACGGGTCGATCAGGCGCGCGAGCGGGCATTACGATTGCCGCGACATCCAAGAGTCTATTTCGAGGAATGGGATGATCCGATGATCTCGGGCATCCGCTGGGTTGCCGAGCTGGTCGAAACCGCCGGGGGAGAGGACATCTTCCCGGAGCTGAAATCGGAGCCGATCGCCTCCGGACGGATCGTTTCGCCTGATGAGATAGTCCGCCGCAATCCCGAAGTCATCATCGGATCGTGGTGCGGCCGGAAGTTCCGCCCCGAAACAGTTGCGGCGCGTCCCGGATTCAACCGCGTCGCCGCCGTCCAGAACGGCTGTCTTTGTGAGGTCAAAAGCACGATAATCCTGCAGCCGGGCCCGGCGGCATTGACCGACGGGCTGGAGGCATTGGAACGAATCATTACAGCAGCGTGCCATTGATCGATCAGTGATTGAAGGACGAGCAGATGGGACAAACAGTCGCGCACAAGCTGATCCGTTCGCACCTGATCGCAGGCGAGATGACGGTCGGCAGCGAGATCGGCATCCGAATCGACCAGACGCTGACACAGGATGCCACCGGCACATTGGTCATGCTCGAATTGGAAGCGATGGGGCTGGAGCGCGCCCAGACCGAGCTGTCGTGCCAGTATGTCGATCACAACCTGATTCAGGAAGACCACAAGAACGCCGACGATCACTTGTTTCTGCGCAGTGCGTGCCAACGGTTCGGTTTGTGGTACAGCCGCGCGGGCAATGGTGTCAGCCACCCGGTGCATCAGGACCGTTTCGGCAAACCCGGACGCACTATGCTCGGCTCCGACAGCCACACCTGTTCGGCGGGGGCGATCGGCATGCTGGCGATCGGGGCCGGCGGTCTCGAAGTCGCCATGGCAATTGCGGGCGAGCCGTTTCACTTCCCGATGCCGAAGATCTGGGGCGTCAAGCTCATCGGGCGGCTGCCTGACTGGGTCAGCGCCAAGGATGTCATACTCGAATTGTTGCGACGGCACGATGTCAAAGGCGGTGTCGGACGCATCATCGAATACTGCGGACCCGGATTGTCGGAATTGACGGTGATGGATCGCCATGTGATCTGCAACATGGGCGCCGAGCTCGGCGCGACGACCAGCGTGTTCCCGGCGGACAACGAAGTCCGCCGCTATCTCACACAGCAGGGACGGCCCGAAGATTTTACCGAACTGCGGGCCGAATCCGATGCGCGCTATGACATCGACGAAGAGATCGACCTCTCAAAGTTGGAGCCGTTGATCGCGATGCCGTCGAGTCCGGGGAATGTCAAACCGGTGCGCGAAGTCGCCGGTGAGGAGATTTATCAGGCGTATGTCGGCTCGTCAGCGAATCCGGGATACCGTGATATCGCAATCGTGGCGGAGATGGTCAAAGACCAACCACTGCCGACCCATGTCTCGCTGGACATCAATCCCGCTTCGCGGCAAATCCTCGAAAACCTCATTCGCGATGGGCACATCGGCACGTTGATCCGCTCCGGGGCGCGTTTACATCAGGCCGGGTGCAACGGCTGCATCGGAATGGGTCAGGCCCCGGCGACGCACAAGATCAGTCTGCGGACCGTCCCGCGTAATTTTCCCGGACGCTCCGGGACCATCGAAGACAGGGTGTGCCTGGTCAGCCCGGAGACAGCGGCCGCCTCCGCCCTGAAAGGCGTGATCACCGATCCGCGCACGCTCGGAATGTCCTATCCGCATGTGACGGAGCCGGCAGACATGATCATCAACACCGCGATGTTGCAGCCGCCGCTGCCATTAGAAGCGGCGCGACAGGTCGCACTCGAGAAGGGACCGAACATAGCCTCACTGCCGGAACTGGATCCGATCCCCGACTCGCTGACGCTCCCGGTCATTCTGAAAATGGGAGACAAGATCTCCACTGACGATATCCTGCCGGCGGGCGCGCGCGTGTTGCCGTTTCGCAGCAATATCCCGAAGATCGCCGAATTCTGCTTCGACATCATCGATCCGACCTACCACGACCGCGCCATGGCGGTCAGAGACCATGGCGGGCACTGCGTGGTCGGCGGCGCGACGTATGGCCAGGGTTCCAGCCGCGAGCATGCGGCGCTGGCGCCGCGTTACCTCGGATTGCGCGCGGTGATCGTGAAGGACTTCGCGCGCATACACTGGCAGAATCTCGTCAACTTCGGTGTATTGCCGCTGACCTTTGCCGATTCGAACGATTACGCCCGTGTCCACCAAGGCGACGTGCTGCGGTTCGACGACATCCATGCCGCGATCCGTGGCGGCCCCGGTGTGCGCGCTACCTTGGTCGGAAGCGGCACCGTATTCGCGCTGAAGCATTCCCTTTCATCCCGGCAAGTCGACATCCTGTTAGCGGGCGGCCTGATCAACCACATGCGCCGAAAGCTGACCGGTGCTGCGGCGGGATGATGGACGGTTCGGACATTGAATCAAACCTGCCGCCACGCTACACGACTCGACTTTTTCCCGCATACCGTTTTGTTCCGGGGCAGAAACCGCACCCGCGACGCGATCCTGCCGGGCATTCCTACGGTCTACCCGAGCCCCAGCCCGATTGGGCGACGCTGGCACCGGAAAAATGGCGCGATTGCGAGTTGTATCTCTACGGAATCGACCTGTACAACCACGGTTATTGGTGGGAATGTCACGAGGAACTGGAGGCGATCTGGCATCGTGTCCAGTCAAACCATGTGCAGTCGGAGTTTCTCAAGGGGATCATCCAAATCGCCGCGGCCAATCTCAGACGATTCATGAATTCGCAGGTCCAGAGTGAGACGCCGGGTGCATCATTAGCTACGAAGGCGCTGGAGCATCTGGAGATCGTGCCGGCGACGTATATGGGGGTCGACGTGGATCAGTTTCGCGATGATGTGCTCTGGTACTTCGGCGGAAAGTCCGACACACCCGCGATTATCAGACTGCAATTCGATTAGAAGAGAATTCGGGCACCGAAGCGAATCTCGCGACCGATGTCGTAGTTGGGTTCCAGACCCTCACGCAGCCGGTACTTTTGCTCACCGTTGAGCAACGACGCATCGTCGATGGGTGAGTGTGCGTCTGAGAACTCCTGCCCCGATGGCGTGTCAAGCCAGCCGGTCTCATCAGCGCTGCCTGAGCCCTCAAAAACATAGAGTGCATTGTCGCGGTCGAGCAGATTGAGAACCCAGAGATAAATCTCCAGGCCGACATTGTCCATGCGAATCTCTTTGTACGCTTTCAGGTCGACGCGGTAGTAGGCAGGCGTGCGCTCGGTGTTGATATCGCCCGTCGCATTCGGGGACAGGGCTCCGAGAGAGATCGCATTGTAAACTGTGACCGGCGTATACGGGAATCCGCTCCCCGCTGTAACGAGCGCGCTGATACCCGAGTGCGCGAAGGGATGCCAATCGCCCACGGCGGGACCATCCTCAATCGAACGAAGGTCAGCGATGGCGACCAGACGGTGTGTCTGATCGTGAGCAATGGGCGCATCAGACGAAGTCGGCGGCTGATAGGCCGTCCAGGCAATGTTTCGACGGATTGGCAGCGGCGATGCGGTTCCGGTCGCTTCCTGAACCGTGTAGTTGAGTATCGCTGCAAATGACGATGTCGGCTGCCATCGGACTTGGGTCTCAAGCCCGTGAGCGATTGCTTCACCGTAGATTTGGTATTGCGCAAATGTGTTTGGTTCAACCGGCTGAGCGTCCAGCATGGGTATGTTGCTGATGTCCTTCGAGAATGCCGTCACGCTGGCTGTGGCGTTGCCCGTGAGACGCTGGCGAATTCCGGCCTCGAGCGACCACGTCTCCTGCGGCTCTGACGCGGGATTGCCGAACGCGACCGAGTACCCTCCGGTGCGGATCTTGTACTCAAGAAACTCGTAATCCACGAGCAGGTTTTCGAAGGCGGGACGCTGGACGTACCGCCCAAACGAAGAGTGAAGGTATGTGTTCTCACCCGCCGCGAGCCCAGCGCTCACGCGCGGGGAGAGCCTTGTGTGCGGTTCCGCCTCATTCAAATCCGATTCAGTGAGTGTCTGTCCGTCAATCAATTCGTCCATTGTCGGTTCAGGAGTAATCTCGGGATCAAGGTAGCCGTTCGGATCGAATGGATGGTCGGGGTCGCGGAAAACGTAGGAGTCATAGTCGAAGCGATCGAGTCGAACACCACCGCGGATCGTCAAATCATCCCATCGGAATTCATCTTGCAGGTACAGCGCCAGATCGACCGGGTGCTTCAGTCCGTTCAAGACGTTTTCGTCGTCAATGGGATTGCCAAGAAGGTCGTAACCATACCGGTTGGCGTCGTCGAATCCGCCATTTGTACCGAGATAGATTTGCGTCGGGAAGTAGTGCTGGTACATACGGACCGTGTGCCGCTTAAGTTCCGCCCCTGCCAGGACTTCATTGCCACGCATGGGGTGAATCGACAAATCGAACCGTCCACCGATGTATGAATTCTCACGTGTAAAGTAATCATCGTGTACGTGCGATTCATCGCCGGAGGCGACAAAGTCGCGCTCAATTGTCGTTCCGTCCGGCAATTCGACTTGCCGGCTCTCGAACATCGTTTCGGTGTGCAATGGGATCAGCACGCCAACTGCCTGGCTATCGGCATCGAGATTCAGATCGTCCCAACTTCGGAACAAATCTTCTTCATCGTTGCGCGGGTTCCCATTTGGCCGGCCGTAGGCGAGGAGATCATCGAAGTAGACGCCGTCGCCGGATTCCGATTCAGCCGAAAACCACCGTAATTCAGTCTGGGTCCAGACGCGCTCATGTGGCTTGAATTGCACCCGCCCCCAGACCGAATGGTGTTTGTCGATCGAACGCGGCGCGTGGGTCGCGTCGTAGTAGTACGCCGGCGGTATCCAGTGCCGATCCCGTTCATTGCCGATGGTGCCGGCCGCCAGCGCGAATCGGGAATCAGGCGTCCAGCGAAGATTGGCCCGCCAGTTCCAGCGCCAATTCCACGGATTAGGACCTCCGGGATTGCGCTCGCCCGACGTGTTTCGCTCGAAATCTCCGGAATACGTTAGTCTGCTTCCCGGGTCGATTGAACCGTGCGCGGCCATGCTGAAAAGATGAAAACCGAGATCGCCGCCGTCGAGATTGTCGGTCAGTGTCTCGATCGCGCCATTGAGGTATCCGCCGCCGCTTCGCATGTCTGTAAGGGTGAGCCCCGACATCACACTGCCGCGGTCGACTTCAAAGGAGCCGGAACGCAGTGTCGCCGACTGAAGTGAGTTGTTGTTCGCAAACGCGATCGATCGGTTCGTAAACGGATCTTGAAGCGATACCCCGTCGACAAAGTATTCCAATTGATCTTCGGTACTGCCGCGGAGACATATGGGATTGCTGTAGCCGCGCTGCGCGACGCCGGGCTGGAGAGCAGTCAGATCGACCGTGCCTCGAGTCGGAAGCTCGACGATGGACGGAAGCCCAAAGCCGAGCTGTCCATTCTGTCCGACAGAGTACTGAGTACCGACGGTGGCGCTGGCGTAGTCACTACCAATTCCAAGTAGTTGCATCGTCAGGACGGATAGCGAATCAGGCAGGGTCTTGGTATTGTGATCACTCGCGAGCCGTGTCCAATCTTGATCGTCGCCGTGGCTTAAATTCACAGATAATGGATTCAGTAGTACCGTCATCACAATCGTGACACCGATAGGCGATCGCTTCGCAGGACGGATCATTGAGCCCTCCGCTATGTCGAATCTGACAATGGCAGTATAGAGGCGGCCACGCGCGATCTCAATAACAATACCATCATGACATGGGGAAGGTGACACATCCCCGAAGGGCGGGGGGTGGCTATTTGGCCTTGCACAAGACTCCTCGCCGCCGCTTAACTTGTCCCGGAGTTGCCGTATGAGTCTGCCTCTCCTCGCATTCGGATTCATCGTCCTGCTGGGTCTCGCCTATCGCTTCTATGGCCGCTGGGTGGCGCGGCATGTCGCGCTCGATGATGGGCGCCCGACACCGGCGACCGAGATCAACGACGGCATCGACTTTGTCCCCGTAAAACCATTCTATTTGTTCGCGCAACACTTCTCCGCCATCGCCGCAGCCGGACCGATTGCGGGACCGATCCTGGCGGCACAGACTTTTGGCTGGCTGCCCTGCCTGCTCTGGATCGGACTGGGAGTCGTGTTCATCGGCGCCGTGCACGACTTCGCAGCACTGGCGGCATCGGTTCGTCATCGTGCCTGCTCCATTGCCGAGATCACGCGCGAGCATCTCGGACCCAAAGCGGGTGTCGCCATTCTCGTGTTTATCTGGATCGCCCTGATCTACGTTATAGTCGCCTTTACCGACATCACATCGGGGACATTTGTCCATCGCGGCGGATCATTCGAGGGGCTGATGGTCAATTTCAATCCAGGTGGAGCGGTCGCGGCTGCCAGCGTGATGTATCTTGTCCTTTCGGTCGTGATGGGCATGGTGCAACGGTTTCTGCGGCCGCCGCTCTGGCTCATTACATTGATCTTCGTTCCCGCGTCGCTGGGAGTGGCATGGCTGGGAACGCATATCTCGAATCTGCTGATTCTCGATGCGCGCACATGGGGAGTGTTGATCTTGCTGTACTGCGGCATTGCATCGGTAGTGCCGGTATGGTCGCTGCTTCAGCCACGCGGATACCTCGGTGGGTTCATTTTGTTTTTGGCACTGGGGCTCGGTGTGATCGGCATGTTCTTCGGAGGGTATGAGATCCAGCAGCCCGCGTTTATCACATGGGACACCGGCGCCATGACCGGTACACTCTTCCCATTCCTCTTTGTCACGATTGCCTGCGGCGCATGTTCCGGATTCCATGGGCTGGTCTGCTCGGGAACGACATCGAAGCAAATTGAGCGCGAGTCGCACATTCGTCCGGTCGGCTTCGGCGCGATGCTGGCCGAGGGGTTTGTCGCGTTGATTGCATTGGTGACGATTATGATCTTTGCACGTGAGCAGGTCGCCGGTCTGAAGCCGGGCACGATCTACGGCAACGGCATCGGCAGTTTTCTGACGCTGTTGATCGGGCGCGACAACCTGCCGTTTGCGATCACATTCGGCGCGATGGCGTTTTCGACTTTCGTCTTCGACACGCTCGATGTCTGCACGCGGTTGGCGCGATACATCATTCAGGAGTTGATCGGCGTGCGCAACCTACTCAGCGGGTTGATTGCCACCGGCGTGACCTTGGCCATACCGGTGTTTCTGCTATGGGGCGCCGGTGAAGGGTCTTGGATCAAGTTCTGGACCTTGTTCGGGGCGTCGAATCAGTTGCTGGCCGCGCTGACGCTTCTGACAATAACCGTCTGGTTGTACCGCTCACGTCGCCGCATCATGTTTACTTTGCTGCCGATGCTGTTTGTGTTGTCGATCACGCTGTGGTCGCTCCTCGCGCTCGTCATCGGAAACTGTCGTGCGGCCCAGGGGTTTGATTTGGCGCTGGTCAACGCTACCGCCGCGCTCGCCTTGATCATTCTGGCGCTATATCTTGTGGGGGCAGGATTAATCAAGTGGCTGCGTTCGGAACGACTGCCGGAAAGCCCAGTTGTCACCACAAGCGGCCAATGAGAC
>DASWIS010000022.1 GCA_036397555.1 Candidatus Zixiibacteriota bacterium
ATCTCAGTCCGGTTGAATTTGAGGAACGCTTGTTGCTGGAATCTATCTAAACGAGTGTCAACGAAAACGGGGGATCATCAGGAGGCGTCTACACTTGATTCGTTGAATCCAATCCATGGGTCTGACACTTTTAACACTCCCTTGGGCAAACTGTGCCCTTGACAAACCAATCCCGGTTCGCCATCTACTATGATTGAATGTTTGATGTCGGGCGGTCCGTCGCCCTGTGCACATAAACGTAGGCGACGGCCCAACCCCGACATCACCAGTAAACCCGGTCCGTCCGCAGTCCCGGCCAGTGTGAGTTGTTCCGGCGTTGGACGGTGACCGATTTGAGAGCCAGCGGTCTGACAGGCCGTTGGCTCTTCTTCGTTTGGTACGTTAGACACTCCGAACGGATCGCGCAAGCATAAAATCATGCCCCTCGAAAAGTTTACGGAGAAATAATTATCCAATTCGCCTCTTTTCTCCAACCGTCACGACCCAAACCTCGTATACTCTATCAGCAGGAGGAACGCGCATGAAAGCCGTACGAGATATCGAGAGGCGTCTGAAACAGAAAGAGGAAGAAGCCCTACGACTTAAGAGCGAATTGGATAAGGTGCAATCGGCAATCGAGGCCTATCGAGAGACGCTTAAGATTCTCCAGAAGGGGGTCAGTGCGGGCAACGGTTCTGACATCAGACCCAAGAGCAAGGTCGGGCGAGCGCTACAGATTCTTCGTGATGCTGGGAAGCCACTCCACGTGTCCGAGATTCTTCGTGCGCTCGGAGAGGATCACAAGAACAAGCAGGCGCGGGCGTCTCTGAGTGGCTCACTTGGTGTGTATGTGCGTAATGGTCAAGTATTTACGAGACCATCACCCAATACATTCGGTTTGATGGAATTCGACGGCGAAGATCAATCGTCGAGCAGTGCTGACGTTGAATCAGTATAGTCTATGTATCAGAACGGATAAAATGCTAAGGATTTTACAAAGAAAAGAGGCCGCGAAACTCGCAACGCGGCCTCTTTCATCAGCAAGTGCGTCGATTATCTCTACGCGGCCCTTTGCATCTTTCTTGTTCATTACAATATGATTCGTCCGCATCAAGCGTTGGATTCGACGCCAGCCATTGCGGCCAAAGTTGCCGACAAAGTATGGACGTGGGATGATGTACTGAGCTACAAATCGGGGGCTTTAGATGTGGCCTTCTGAAACTGTACCAGTGCCGGGAATTGGGCGACGGGTTTGGTGGGGACATCGGCTGGCACCGGCGATTGATCGAGACACTGGTATCGTAGGGGCACGACTCGTCGTGCCCCTACGACTCGTGTTTCCAGTTTTGACGGTCCTGACGCCCTCGCTTGTCCTGAACGAAGCGATGGATCAGGCCTTTCGGGGTCTGCAACTGGCACGTTACGGTCGGGGAGACCTCTCCCCTGCGCCTGCGAACGGACATTACCTCACTCGCGCTTGAGCACCAGACCCGCCGCTCCTCGATTGGGAATATCATCGGCCCAACCAGCGTGGGAACCGGTCGCCGCGATGAGGCGAAACGATCCGGAGCGCGTGAGTTCGGAGCGCTTGAGGCCGATGATGAGCGCGTTGGTCTCGGCATCGACCGCGAAGACGATACTATTGGGCCAGCGTTTCATGAAGCGTCCGGTCAGGACCTGATCGGCGGTGGCGATGCCGATGCGTCCGAAATATGTGCCGTTGCCCGCATCCGAGAGCCAGCAGGTGGCCAGCTTGTCGAAGTGGAAGTCGTTGTTGAATCCCCACCAACGGGCGCCGTTGACCGAGTCGGCATCGTCGTCGACCGCGATGTTGACGCCGAACGACGCCGGATTGGGCGCGTTGTGCAAATCGATGCGAAACCAAAGCGTGTCGGTGACCGCGTCGTAGCTGTACGATAGCTGCCGCGCATCAGGAAGCGACTTGTTGAGCAGATCGTTGCGGTCGTCCTGTGCGAGACGTTCCCAATGCATACGCTGAAACCGCTGCACCGGCAACGGCTCGTGTTTGTCGATCGTCGGCAGCAGATTGGCCTGGGCCATCTCATACTGCCCTTCCGCGCGCAGCGCCTCCAACGTGTAGTGGCGGACCGAATCGTACATCGGTTTTGGACGGAACAGGTGCGATGTCGCCAGCCAGTAGTACGCCGTCGGCAGCCACCAATCGGGGAGCGTGTCGGTCGCCGACTTTCGCGCGACCAGATGGGCGACCGCGAGTTGATTGAGACGGTACGCGTCGTTCACGGTCGTCTGATTGAAGTATTTCGGGATCGCCTCGGCGAGCAACGCTCTCGGATTGGTCGGATCGGCGCGGCGCGCGGCCGCCAGCTTGCCCTGCGATTTGGCGCGGACATACTTCATCAGGGTCGAATCGATTTCCGTTGTGTAAAACTCCAGCCATCCGAAGAGTGCATAGGCGTCAACAAGCGAATCGTCGATGTCGATGGCGCGCAGCAGATGCCCGGCCGCGTCCTCCAGCAGCCGTCCGGTCGCGGGGCCGTTGCCGTTGCGGGCATGGATCATCTGGACGTTGGCGAAGGCGATTTCGTAATGGATGACCGCCGAGCCCTCATCCTCGGCGAGCAGTTCGGCGAATTGTTCACGCGCGTCTTTGATTCCCTCCATATTGCTGCGAATCGCCGCGAGCGTCAGGGCTTTTCGTGCCTCGACGATCCGCGCCGGACGCGACTCGAGAACCGCTTCGCGTGCGGGTTGGGCGGATGCTGCCGCTGCTCCCAGTAGAATCGATAGAGTGAAGCCGACTGCACATGCCCGCCGCCGGCATGCCGGTGCGGGTGGCCAGGACCTTGGTCCGGGTCTCGGAGGACGCGACCCATTGAAACCCGGACCAAGGTCCGGGCCACCCTGCCGAATGACTTGGCACGCCTTTCTTAGCGAGGTGTTCTCAATGACGGGATGGAAACAATGCACTGATGGATGCATTCCTGCGGAACCCGGACCAAGGTCCGGGCCGCCCTGCCGATTGAAAGTGATTGATCGCCCCTGCGTCGATGGTCGAGATTCCTGTCGGAAACGGAGGCCCAACATGTTTCGCAAGATCGAGGATTTCCTCACGACATGGGAGCACGAATCGCAAGCGACGCAGAAATTGTTCGACGCGCTGACCGATGCATCGCTGGCGCAGCCGGTCGCCCGGGATCATCGCACGCTGGGACGAATGGCGTGGCATATCGCCGCCACCATCCCGGAGATGATGGGGCTGACCGGGCTGAAGCTGGCCGGACCCGCGCCCCAAGACGGTGTCCCGGCGCAGGCGACTAAGATCCGGCAGGCGTTCCACGACGCATCGCGTTCGCTCGCGGAGCAGATCAAGTCGAACTGGAGCGATGAATCGCTGACAGTCACCGATCCGATGTACGGGGAGACATGGGCGCGCGGTTCGACACTCTTCGGATTGGTCGCCCATCAGTGCCATCATCGCGGCCAGATGACCGTGCTGATGCGTCAGGCGGGGCTGAAAGTGCCGGGCGTTTATGGCCCCTCATATGAGGAGTGGGCCGGCTACGGCGCCGAACCGCCGGCGATATAGACAATGTCACTCCGAATTCCCTTGATCTCATCACGTCTTCAGGCGGGATAAGATCAAGGGGTGACAATTGGGGTTTTTGCTTGTCAGGAGCGATTGGGTTTGTGGCCCCGGCACTTCAACACCGGCAGCCGCGGATACTTCGGGAAGCGCGGGTCGCTAAACGACAACTCGCATTGCACGAATTCCGATCCGTGCGACGAACGGATCAGCTTCGCATGGATGCAGTCCGCACACAAGCCGGCCTGCTGAGATGTGACGCTCACAGTGAGTCGGGCAGCGGGGCGTTTTCCGACGCCGCTTTGACACGGCAGCCGTCGCCGCCGGGAATGACCACCGCGTCGGACACCGACCGGAGCAGTTCTTCGCCCAGCGAGGACAATTCATCGGCCGTCAGGACCGCCTCTATCATCGGAAACATCTCCCGTTCCTCGAAACGGACATGCGCTTCCAGCGCGTCGGTCAGCGCGGTCAATGGCGCGACGAGGTCTGCACTGTTGCGCTCGGCGAGCGTCAGATCGTAGACCAGGCGATGCAGCGTCACATGCTCGCGCAACAGCCGCGTGACAGCGGCATCGCCGGCGGACGCGTGCCGCAGGTAACGGGGAAGGAGCCACTCTTCCTCGTGACGAAAATGCGGCAGCAGCGCCTCGCGATGAAAGGCGGCAAACTCGCGCGCGATCTGCACCAGCCGCGCCCGCGGCGCGCAGTTCTTGATGTGACGACGCGTCAGGACAACGCTCGTGAGCGTGTGATGATGCTCCCAGCTGAGAGGGTGGAGGTTCTTGTTGCGTTTCATTGGGACATTAACCGGCCGGGCATTCCCCCACCCCAACCCTCTCCCCCTCGGCTGCGCTTCCTTTGGCTCCGCTCAGGGCAGGTGGGACCTTTGGCCACAGGGAGAGGGCGAACACCGGTTCCGGGCGATTGCGTGAAATGGTTCGAGTTCTATTCTCCCATCGGGTGAAGGCGGATGAGGAAAACCAACCGATTGCAATCTCACTTCCACGTCTTCTTCCACTCCTCGAACTGGATCGGCCGGCCGGTCTCCAAAAACGATTTCAGCGAATCGAGCGTCCAGCTCCAGCCCATGCGCATATCATCGCGCCCCTTGGCGTCCGGCAGCTTCGTGTGCTGGATACGCACCGCCACCTTTCCTTTTCCCGATGGCGTGAAGGTCGCCTCGACCAGACTGCCGGGGCAGTGTTTTTCATTCTCCCATGTAAACCGCACGCGCCTGGGCGGAGTGACCGTGCGGTACTCGCCCTGGTCCCCGTCGCTGTTGGAATACCGGCCGCCGGGACGCAGATCGATCCTGGCTTTGGTCGTAAACCACTTCGACAGGAGTTTCGGATCGGTGAATGCGGCATACGCCTGTTTCTGCGCTGCCGCGATGGTGCGTTGGATGCTGACTTCGTACCGGCCGTTCATGCGCTGGCCGACCGCGCGTAAACCGCGATCCTGCTCGTAACGAACCGTGACCATCTGCGACCACCAGCCGGAGAGGTCATGGCTGTTGTGGAGATACGCGGCCCCGGCGGTGTGGCCTTTCTTGTCAGCCCCAAACTTGTCGAGGATGGCATACCACTGTTTCAGCGACTTTCCGGTCGCGCTCTTGACAGTGCCATCGCTGATCGCTCGTTCAGCGGCTTTTTTGGGGGGCATGTCGATCGGTCAGTCCCGTTTCCGTGCTATTGTCCGGTGAGGAAACGGGATTTCTTCTGTCCAATCCCTCACCGCCGCCCTTTCCCTCTGAGCTTCGCCCGGGAGCGACGGCCAACGGGAGCGGGCGCCCAGTTCCGGACCACATTCGTGGCTGTATCTATCCTCCGCTGGTCTCCGACTCGGCTTCGAGCGCTTCAATCTGTTTCTTCGCGTAGTCGGCGTCTTCGCCCTTGGGCCAGCGTTCCAGATAATTCTTGTAACCGATGATCGCCTGCCGCGTGTTGCCGGCCCTGGCGTGCAGGAACCCGATGTAGATCGCGGCATCATCGGCCCATTCACTCTTGGGCCACATCTCGATCAGCATCTGGGCGTGGCCGATGCCGTGGTCCCATTTCTCCAGCTTGCGCGCGATCAGAATGCGCTGGTAGTAACTATCATCGGCGACCCCCGCTTCGTTGGTCGCGTCGAGCACTCCGGCGCTCTCGAATCGAATGTCCGCTTCCTTGAACTCGCTGTGATTGAAGTATTTCTTGCCCAATTCAAACAAGAACTCGGCATCGAGCGTGCGGCCGGGGGTGCGCTCCAGTTCCTGCATGGCAGCCAATGTGCCGATTCCCTGCCGGTAGTCCTCGACAGTCTTGATGAATTCCTTCGCTTCGATAAAGCCGAGTGTGCGATCGATCTCCTCGCCCCCGGGATTGCAGACCAGAACGGTCGGCAGACCGGCGATCTTCCGATCGGCGCGGATCGTGGTGTCGACGTCGGTGTTGACCTTGACCAGCACATAATTGTTGCGCTCGGCCCATTCCTGGAAGCGTTTGCTGCCCCACGTGGACTCTGCCAGAGTCCGGCATGACCCTCAGCCGGGGTTGAAAATGTCGACCAGCAGCGGGCGTGATTCTTCCGTCGACAGTTTTGTCGCTGCGGCCAGGTCGCTTAACCACATCTCGTGCCCCTTGAATGTCTCCCACCAGCGGTCGCCGGAATCCTCATCGGCGAACACGGCAGGCGCCATCGGCCCGGACAAGGCGAGTAACGCGGCGATTACGGCAATTCTCAATACTGCACGCATGATGACTCCTTTCGATCAATCGGATCAGAACGGTCAACGATCTCTGCGGAAATGTACACGCCGGAGCGGATAGGGCAAGGGATATTGCTCTGTCGCAGACCCAGTTGTGCCTGGAGGATTCAATTGCAGGATTGACCTCAGAATGGGATTCCGTAGCTTCACCGTCCGAGGTCCCTATGGCCAAACTGCGGATTCTGGTTGTCGACGACGAGAAGCCCGGCCGGGAAATGATCGCCGGAGCACTGGAGGATGCCGGGTATACCGTGACTGCCGCCGAATCGGCGGAGGCGGCGCTGGCAGTCGCGACCAGGACATATTTCGAGATCGCAGTGCTCGATATCAAAATGCCGGGACGGTCGGGCCTGGAAATTCTGCCCGAACTGTTGGCGGCCAATCCGGAGCTGCAGGTCATCATGCTCTCGGCGGTGTGGAGTTTCGAGAGCGCCATGGAGGCAATGAAGAAGGGGGCATTCGACTTCCTCAAAAAACCCGCCGATCTCGACGAATTGTTGGCGACGATGGCGCGCGCCGGTGAGCGGCACTGGCTGTTGGCGGAGAATCGGTACCTGAAGGAGAAACTCGAAGAGCCGTTCGCCGATGAGAACATCATCATCAAGTCACCCGCGTTGCGTGAAGTCTTCTCGACCGTCGCCCGCGCGGCCGAAGCGGATACGACCGTGCTCTTACGCGGCGAGTCGGGAGTCGGCAAAGAGGTGGTCGCGCGGACTCTGCATACAGCGTCGCTGCGATCATCGGGACGGTTCATCGCAGTCAATTGCGCCGCGCTGCCGGAGACATTATTAGAAGCCGAACTGTTCGGGTCTGAAAAGGGCGCCTACACCGGCTCCAATGTCCGTCGCATCGGCCGCTTCGAGCTGGCTTCGGGCGGGACCCTCTTTCTCGATGAGATCGGCGATGTTCCCCCGCTCGTACAGGCCAAGCTGCTGCGCGTGCTGGAACAGAAGACATTCGAGCGACTGGGCGGGACCGAATCGATCAAGTCCGACTGCCGGATCGTCGCCGCGACGAATCAGGATTTGGAGGAGATGGTCAAAGATGGAGGGTTTCGCGAAGACCTGTACTATCGGCTGAATGTCATTCAGATCGTGATCCCGCCGTTGCGTCAACGCCGCGAGGACATCCTCCCGTTGGTCGAGCTGTTCATCAGGCGATCCGGCGCGCAGCGGGCGCGTCCCGTGGCAGGGATCACTCCGGCCGCCAAAGACCTGCTGATGTCGTACAGTTGGCCGGGAAACGTCCGCGAACTGCACAATGCCATCCAGCGCGCCTGTGTCATGGCGCGGGGCGATGCGCTCGATGTCAACGATTTCCCCTCGCATGTGCGCGGCTCCGATGCCGCAGCAGACACCGCCTCACTGGGCGCGGCGCCGACATTGCCGCTGGCCGAGGTCGAACGCCGGCACATCCTGGGCGCTCTCGAGCATCACAATTGGGTGCTCTCACAGGCGGCGGCCACGCTCGGCATCCACCGCAACACGCTGCGCCTCAAGATGAACGAGTACGGAATCAGCAAGCCGGCGTGAGTCTCAGTTGCGGCTCGGACGCGATCTCCTGTCCAGCTATTGTCCCTGCGAACGCATCACCCGACGGACAAGTGTCAAAACCGCGGCATTTCCGTAAGCTGGTCATTGCCTGCGAGCCCATGATACCTGTTCTTCCATCGCGACACGGACCAAATGAGTCCGAGATACCATGCACGATGTCACACACCGGAGGATCGCGTGAAGAATAGCATTGTGTTGTTGCCGATGGTGCTGCTGTTGGGGTCGTGCACCTACCAGCCCCAGCCCACGGGCGATGGCCGGGCCGACACCGGCCCGGCGATCAGCGTGCCCGAACTCAAGGAGCATGTCTACCACCTGGCCTCCGACGAATTGGAAGGGCGCAAGCCGGGCACCGAGGGCGGAAGCAAGGCGGCGGAGTACATCCGCGCAGAGTTCATCCGTTATGGGCTGGTCATGCTCGGTGACCACGGCTATCAGCCGTTCGATGTCACGACCTCGGTCAGTCTCGGCGAGGGCAATGCGCTGAATGTCGCCGGTGCTGTCGCCACGGCCGATTCGGAATACACGCCGCTGGCCTTTTCGGCCGATGGCGATCTGAACGCGCAGGTCGCGTTTGTCGGATATGGATTCGCAATCGAGGAGGACTCGCTGAGCTGGCTCGACTACGCCGATATCGATGTTCGCGACCGTTGGGTCATGGTCCTGCGCGGCGATCCCGACCCGAGCAACCCGCACAGCACCTTTGCGATGCACAGCGACCTGCGGCACAAGGTGCTGACAGCACAGGACAAAGGCGCAGCAGGAATTCTCTTTGTCTCCGGCGCGGAGTTCGATCCCGAAGACGCGCTGATTCCGCTCTACTACGACCAGAGCAAGTCGCGCGCGCAGATTCCGGCGCTCAATATCAAGCGCGTGATAGCGGACAAACTGCTGGAATCAACCGGCAACACCATCGCCGATCTCGAAAAACAGATCATGGAGGAACGTCGGTCGCAGAGCTTTGCCATCGATAAGTCGGTCACGGCCTCAGTCCGTGTCGTGCAAAATCAGGTCTCGACCAGCAACGTCGTCGCCTTCCTCGAAGGCAGCGACCGCAAGCTGCGCGAGGATGTGATCGTCATCGGCGCGCACTACGACCACCTCGGCTACGGCGGGCCGCATTCGGGATCGCGCCGTCCTGATACGGTCGCCATTCACAACGGCGCCGACGACAACGCCTCCGGCGTCGCCGCATTGCTGGAGATGGCGCAGTATCTCTCCGACCGTTCCGATCAACTGCGCCGCAGTGTGCTTTTCATCGCCTTCTCGGCCGAGGAAATGGGCGTCATCGGTTCGAAATACTTCGTGAACGACTGCCCCATCGATCGTTCGCGCATCAAATACATGCTCAACCTCGACATGGTCGGACGTTACGACGAAGACAAAGACGCATTGCGCATCGGCGGCACCGGCACGGCCTGGGGCATGGAGGATTACCTCAAGATGATCGCGCTGCGTCATGGCGTGCCGTTGGAGATGTCGCCGGAAGGATTCGGGCCGTCGGATCATGCGTCGTTTTATGTCGAAGACATTCCGGTCCTGTTCTTCTTCACCGGCGCGCACGATCAGTATCATACGCCCGAAGACGATGCCGACCTTGTGCTCTACGACGGCATGGAAACGATCGCCTCGTTTGTGGCCGATGTCACCATGGCGCTGGCGAGTCGCGGCACCACGATGGCGTTTCAGGAAGCCGGACCGAAGGAACAGCAGGCGGCGCGGACCCGTCTGCGCGTCACGCTCGGCATCATGCCCGATTACGGCGCCTCCGAAGGCACCGAGGGACTGCGTGTCGATGCGGTACTTGACGACCGTCCGGCGAAGCGAGCCGGGATGCTCAAGGGCGATGTCATCGTCGCGGTCGAAGGCAAACAGGTGACGAACATTTACGATTACATGTACCGTCTCGCCGAACTGCGCCCCGGCCAGCGCGCGACCGTCGATGTCATGCGCAGCGGCGCAAAGGTCGTGCTGATCGTCGATTTGTGATCCACGATGCGTTATAACGATGACATACTGCAGGGGCACGGCGCGCCGTGCCCCTACGCATTTGAGGGAGACTCACTATGCCCGACAAACCCGAATATGCACCCGGCACGATCGTCTGGACTGATCTGACAATCCCCGACGCCGCCACAATCCGCGACTTCTACAGCGCCGTGGTCGGCTGGAAACACTCCCCCGTCGACATGAAGGGTTATTCCGATTACAACATGGAGAGTCCTGCCGACGGCACCCCGGTCGTCGGAGTCTGCCACGCGCGCGGCAGCAATGCCAATCTCCCCGCGCGTTGGCTCATCTACATTGTAGTCGCCGACCTTGACGCCAGCATCAAACACTGCACCGAACTGGGCGGGAAAGTGATCGATGGCCCGCGCGGCGCCGGCAACAACCGCTTCTGCTGCATTCAGGATCCGGCCGGGGCGTATTGCTGTCTGGTGCAGTGACCGTCGGCTCGAATCAACATCCAAGGAAAAGATTGTCATTCCGAACCCGACCCCGCACGCGGTGCGGGGGAGCGGTGAGGAATGACAGTAGACGACCCATGCACCGAAGTGACCCTGACGGGGCTTTATCCGTCAGCGGCCGCATCTGTCACCTTGATGAGACAGAGTCATGTCCATCCGGGTCGTGCGCTTCCCTGTCGATGCACCTTTGAATGTGTTTTGGGGAGGTGAAAGCTTCCGCATGTCCCGAGCATAGCCGAGGGACCGAGCCCATCTTTGGATCTCACAAAGACCACGCCCCATCCCTCACGGGACAGGGCGTGTTAGTGACGGCGTACAACCCCTCGTCGCCTGAGGCGACCAAGTCGGTCATTAGAACGCGATTGCGGTCTGCAGGTAGACCATGTCGTTGGACGAGCCCTCGGCCAATTGATACTCGGCCCGCACGTGCGCGAAACGGTGCACGCGATATCCGCCGCCGAACGATCCGCACATCAGCGTTTCATCGGCCATGATCCCCAGCGGATAGACTTCCGATCCTTCGGGACGGTACGCATCGAGCCGCACCACGCCATACAGGGCGCCGTGTGTCCAGGCCCCCTGCATGTAATAGCCGACGTCGGTCTGGCGGTCGCTCATACGGTCGTGTTCGTGGCTGATGAACTCGCCCTTCAATTCGAGATGCTCGAATTGGGCGGTCAGATCGAAAATCCAAAAGCGTTCGGCCAGACGGTCATCATCGGTGTACCCGGCGGCGTATGAGGTCCCGAATTCGAAGTTCGCATTCATCACCAGTCCGAATCGCGCGCCGAACGCCTCGGTGGGAACGATCGCGCCCAGTGCGTCATTCTCGGCGGTCAATGGGGTCGGCTCACGAATCGGCAGTCGTAACGCCGGCGATGTCCCGAATCCATTGACCGCGGAGATCGACCAGTTCGACCAGGTCGTACGGCCGTAGAACTCCACGCCGACGTCGTTCCAGCCACGGTGCGTGTTGGCCACGACGACCGGAACCGATACCAGCTTGCGATCGAACGATGAATACACGCGCCAGTCCAGGCCGACCGGGACATCGAACTGTCCGATGCGAAACGCAGCATGGGTGATGCCCGCCGGGTCGCGTCGTGGGACGCCTTCGGGCCAGTCGAAGACAGTCCAATTGACATACGCCTCGTCGATGACAAACTCCTCATCGAGATCGTAAGCGACCTGCACCGCGCCCGCCCACTGCCTGTTGAACTGACTGGAAACATCGAAGGTCAGTTGGCCGACGCTGAAATCATTGCGTCCCAGCGCGGCATCGCGTCCGACCGCCTGCACATCGAGATGCCCGCCGATCTGCAGGTCGGGACCGGTCGTGTCTTGTGCCAGCGACAGCTTGATCGGGCTGACCACCAGCACGGCGAGCATCACGATGGCGCGCGACCAGGCGCCGCCCGGCCACGCGCTGCCGGGCTCGTAATCGGAACCCCCGGTGGCGGGGACTCCTTGATTGTTGTCTGCGCACCGCATCGTCTCCCTCTCCGTTCCCGCATTCCGTCCCGCCGACACCTCAGGCGTGACCGTGCGTGATCCAGAGTCCGTGCAACCGCGCTGCCGCGCGGAAGCTGCACCGAATATGGGCAGTCAGATTCGCATACGCGCATGGAGCGACAAGCAGTTAGAACATCCGCATAAAGCATTTGTTCAGATGCTGAACAGGGGTTGATCAATCAAAAAACAGGCGGCCCTCCCATACGTGATGGGAGGGCCGCCATAGGGGGATCGAGCATTCAGACGCGTGTCACGGCGCCGAGAATTCGACCTTTTCGAAATCGTCCCAATCGAGTTCTTCCAAGTCACCCTCATCGGTTTCGACAAAGACGCCCTTGTTGTCCTCGTCGACGTCGTTGGAGCCGCGCAGTTCAAATGACATCCCGTTGCGGAGTGTCACCTGACAGCCGCGCCGCGAGAGCCGCTTGATCGACGCGATTGCGCCGAATTCGATATCAGCGCCGAAGCCCTGCGTTTCGCCGTTGAGAAACTCCCAGGAGTAGCGCTCGTCGTTGTCCCAGGTAATCTCCCCGGTGTACGAGTCGCCCCATTCGCTGGTGACGGTACCGCGCAGGCGGCGTCCGCCGTCGAAACGGTCGTAGGTCGCCATGGCGCCCGCCGGAGCGGTCACAAAGTCGATGCGCCGGAAATTGTCCCACTCGACTTCCAGTCGTCCGAGATCGGCGATGACGATGCTGATGCCGCGATTGCCGCTGTCGACGTCGTTGGAGCCCGTCAATCTCATGTCACGCCCGTTGGCGAGCTGCACGAGGCATCCGTCGGAACCGCGCTTCTCGATGGCGGCAATGCGACCGAAACGGATCTCGCGGTCACGACCGTCTTCGTCGCCGTCCAAGACGTCGGTCGTGTAGATTTCATCGGCGTCCCAGACGATGAATCCGGTGTGGGTCTCGTCGTCTTCTGTCGTCACGCGGCCATAGAGCCGTTCGACGCGATCATCCGATGGCGTGTAGTCATCGGGTTCGGGAAAAAACTCGACATGCTCGACATCGCGCCACTCCATCTCGAGAATGCCTTCGCCTTCGACATCCATGACGATTCCGCGATTGTCTGAGCCCAGGTCGGAGCCGGAGCCCTCGAAACGGAGGACTTCGCCGTTCTTGAGCGTGACCAGCGCCCGATCGCGGGAACGCGGCTCGATGCTCTTGATGTGGCCGAAGCGCAGTTGCGCCGAGGAGCTGGAACTCCAGCCCCAGCCCTCTTCTTCATAAATCTTCAGGCCGAACAGCGAGACTTTCTTGCGCTGCGACGCACGGCGTGGGGTGTACGGCTGCTCTTCGTCCTTGGTGGCGTCGAGGATGTCATCCCAGAATCCCTCGTTCTGATCCCACCGGATTCGGCCCGTGTATTGATCGCCCCATTCCGTCGTGATCGTGCCGAAGATAAAACCCTGATCGGCGGCGGAGGCAATCTGCGAGGCGGCGATCACGACGACGATGGCGGCCAGTCCGGCCAGTGTGCGCATTACCCCTCCTTAAGAAGCCATGACGGCCCCGCTGATACCTACGGGCACGCGGCACGAAAGTTTCAGCGGGTGCGGGACCGCGACGCGATCGAGATGGGCTGTGACAAAGCTCTGGCAATTCGCCGGTCACGGCCTTATTTCGCAGCATCCGGCCGTCGGGAACGCCGGAGACGAGGGCACAGTTGAGCGACAATCGAATCATTCTCTCCGGTATGCAGCCCACCGGCCGCCTGCATCTGGGCAATTACGAGGGCGCGCTGAAGAACTGGGTGGCCCTGCAGGATGAATTCGAGATGTACGCCTGCATCGTCGACTGGCACGCACTGACATCGGATTTTAAGGACACGTCCGAGCTCCCCGAGCGGATTCGCCAGATGGCGATCGACTACCTCGCCGCCGGTCTCGACCCGGAGCGGACCGCGATCTTCGTACAATCGCACGTCAAAGAACACGCCGAGCTGCACCTGCTGTTTTCGATGATCATTCCCGTTCCCTGGCTGGAACGGGTCCCCAGCTACAAGGACAAGGCGACGGAGTTGGGGCTGGATTCTTACGGCTTCCTCGGCTACCCGCTGTTGCAGGCGGCCGACATTCTGATTTACCGCGCCGGATGGGTCCCGGTCGGCAAAGACCAATTGCCGCACATCGAGCTGACGCGCGAAGTGGCGCGGCGATTCAACACGCTCTATGGCGACGTTTTCCCCGAGCCGCAGGCGAAGCTGACGCACTTTCCCGCGGTGCCGGGTCTCGACGGACGCAAAATGAGCAAGTCGTACGAGAATGAGATATCGCTCTCGCACTCCGAAGACGAGACGCGGAAACGTCTCAAGCGGATGTTCACCGATCCGCAAAAGCTGCGCAAGGGCGATCCGGGCCGTCCCGAAATCTGCCCCGTCTATGCGCTGCAGACGATCTACAATCCCGGCCATGAGACCGAGATCGCGCCGCCGTGCCGCACCGGCGCATTGGGGTGTGTCGACTGCAAAATGACGCTTGCCGACAAGCTCAATGATACGCTCCGCCCGATCCGTCGGCGTCGCACCGAATTGGAAGGCGATCCGGCGACGGTCGAGCAGGCGCTGACGGTCGGCGCCGACCGGGCACGTGCGCGGGCCTCGGCGACGATGGTCAAAGTGCGGAAAGCGATGCATCTGGGCACGTAGGTGCAATCCCTCAGACGGTCAGCCCAAGGGCTGACCCGCACGATGGGGCGATGCATCTGGGCACGTAGGTACAATCCCTCAGAGGTCAGCCCAAGGGCTGACCCGCACGATGGGGCGATGCATCTGGGCGCGTAGGTACAATCCCTCAGGGGGGTCAGCCCAAGGGCTGACCCGCACGATGGGGCGATGCATCTGGGCACGTAGGTACAATCCCTCAGACGGTCAGCCCAAGGGCTGACGCGCACGATGGGGCGATGCATCTGGGCACGTAGGTACAATCCCTCAGACGGTCAGCCCGAGGGCTGACCCGCACGATGGGGCGATGCATCTGGGCACGTAGGTGCAATCCCTCAGACGGTCAGCCCAAGGGCTGAC